>CAYHYE010000046.1:0-2782 GCA_964360755.1 Candidatus Woesearchaeota archaeon | reverse complement strand
CCTCTTGCTTTTTTTCCAGCAAAAGTTAATCCTCTGAAAACTCTGTTTGTATTCTTTTTAGTTGTAATCCAACTAATTGTTTTATCGTTTTTTATTTCAGGCATTTCAGGATCAACTAAAATAACTTCAAAAAAATAATGTTTTCCATCTTTTCCAATCCAATAAGAATTTAAAACTTCTAAATTTTTGTATTTCCTTGCAGCTCTTTGTTCTGCAATTTCCCTATAATTCATTGAAAGATTTTTTCTAATACTAAGTTTACTTCCTGATTTTCTTCCTTTTCGTGGCCTTGGTCTTTTATGTCCTCCCCTTATTAACTTAACTCTTATAACAACAAATCCTTTTTTTGCTTTATATCCTAATGCTCTTGCTCTATCTAATCTCAAAGGTTTTTCAACTTTTACAATACTATTCCCTTTTCTCCATTCAAGCATTCTTTCTCTAGCTAGATTTTCATCTGGTTTCTTCCAAGATTCTTTAATAAAATGATACATTCCCTTTGCCATTTTAATCCAAAACAAAATTGCTTTTTAAATATTTACATGAGCCTGCGCAGATTTGAACTGCGGACCTCTGCCTTATCAGAGCAGCGCTCTACCGAGCTGAGCTACAGGCTCATTAAATAAATATATAAATGTGAGAAAAAAAGCATTTATAAAATATTTGGTTTGATCTAAAGAGAAAATTCCTATAAAAGAAACCTTGGTGTCTTTGTTATCTAAGGCCAAGCTCTAAGATTAATAGATTATCTTTGAAATCATATCTCTTTAAAGGCAAACTAACATCAATCATTTTAGTAAAAATAACATCCTTCCCAATAGCCTTTATTTCAATACCATCTTCAAGATTAGAAATGTTTATTTTATCTAATGAATTAACTCCTGGAAGACCTATTTCATAAATAATTCTATCTGAAAGTCTGCGAACATTTGTCTTTGGTTCTTTTCTTGGAAGATTTTTTAAACTTTCTAAATTATTATCTGAAACTTTTGGTAGATTAAATTCTTTTTTATTTTTAGTGATTATTTGAGCTCCGGAATTTCCTGAATTAAGAACTATTGGATTCTGTCCAGGAATACCAATATGGATACTAAAACTTTTCACAGCCTTTGTTCTTTTAGGCTCTTCTTTAAAATGTTTTTGTTCCCCCTTTATTTCTTTATCTAAATCTGTCATTTGCTTAGAAAGCTCTTTCATTAAAGGCTTCATCAAAGCATTAAATCCAAAAGGCAATTTAATACCTAAATCATTTAAATCATCTTTTCCTAAAAATCCGTATTCACCATTATCTAAATCTGCTTCTGGATTCAAATTAATTCCACAATAAGGGCAAAAATCATATTTAGATTTTACTCTTTTACTACACTTAGGACACTTTTCTCCAAACATTATTAAATTAATATATTTAGCTTTATAAAGATGTCTATAAAAATGAATAATTAACAATACAAAAGAGTTAAATATCAATTTAAATTATCTTAAAAATGACAAAAAAATTTTACATAACAACTCCGATATTTTATCCAAATTCAGAACCACATGTCGGAAGTGCATATACAGTAATTGTAGCAGATGTTTTAGCTAGATGGAACAAGCTTCTTGGGAAAAAAACTTTTTTTCTTACAGGAACAGATGAACATGGGCAAAAAATCCAAGAAATAGCTAAAAAAAATAAAGAATCTCCAAAACATTTTGTAGATAAAATGGCTGAAAAGTTCAAGCAATCATTTAAATTAATTAATTCTTCACATGATTATTTTATTAGAACAACAGATAAAAAACATGAAGAAGAAGTTAAAAAATTATTGCAAGAATTATACAATAAGAAATATATTTACAAAGGAAAGTATGAAGCATATTACTGTGTTGGATGTGAACAATATTTAACAGAAAGCGATTTAATAGATGGAAAATGCCCATTACATAATAAAGAGCCTGAATTGAGAAAAGAAGAAGCTTACTTATTTAAACTATCAAATTTCCAGAACAAATTACTAAAATTAATAGAATCAGGAGAATATGAAATATTGCCAAAAAATAGAAGAAAAGAAATTACTACATTCATTAGAGAAGGTTTGCAAGATATTTCTATATCTAGGTTAAAAGAAAGGGTTTCATGGGGTATTGAGTTACCTTTTGACAGCAATCATACTTGTTTTGTTTGGATTGATGCTTTTTGGAATTATATAACAGGACTAAAAAATAAAAATAAATTTAAAGAATTCTGGCCAGCAGATGTTCAATTAATGGCTAAAGACATTTTAAGAGTTCATGCAACAATTTGGCCATCTTTATTGCTTGCAACAGGAAACAAACTTCCAAAAACTTTATTCGTTCATGGATATCTCACAATTAATGGAAAGAAAATAAGCAAATCATTAGGAAACGCCATATCACCAGAATATTTTGTAGAAAAGTATGGAGCAGATAGTCTTAGATATTTCTTAGTTAAAAATATTCCATTTGGTCAAGATGGAGATTTCTCAGAAACTAAATTAATTGAAAGAAACAACAATGAGCTTGCAAACAAGCTCGGAAATTTAGTATCAAGAGTTTCTACTTTGGCTGAAAAATATGGTTTAGAAAAAACTGAAAATAAACTAATAAAAAAATTAAATTTAAAGAAGATAGAAGCCCATTTTGAAAATTATGAATTAGATAAAGCACTAAGCGAAATTTTCTCTTTTATAGATAAATGCAATGAATATGTGCAGGAAAAAAAGCCTTGGGAAACAAAAGATAAAAAAATCCTTTATGAACTTGCAGATTCAATAAAAACAAT
>CAYHYE010000045.1:0-2884 GCA_964360755.1 Candidatus Woesearchaeota archaeon | reverse complement strand
AAAAAGCAATGGATGAAACCTTTGGGACAACTTGTTTTACAGGAGATACTAAGATAATTACAGATAAAGGGATTATAGAATTAAGTGAAATTTATAATAGGTTTAATATTGGAGAGGATTTTTTAGTTCCTTCATTGAATGAAGAGAATCTAGAAATTGAATGGAGACCTATTTTAGACACGATGAAAAGAGACGCAGAAGTTATTGAAGTTTCTATATCTCAAAGAGGTAAAATAACCCAAAATAGATTAAAAACTACCAAAGATCATAAGTTTATTACTTTAGAGGATGGAAATATTATTCATAAAGAAATTAATGAAATTTTAAAAAATAAAGAAGGATTAATCTTATTGGATGGGCTTAAACCTATTTTAGAATCAAATACCAAAGATGAAAAAGCTTACTTAATTGGTGCTATAATGTCTGATGGTTATTTTAGAGTTAATGGAACACATGGTTCTGTTGTATTTACCCAAAAAAAGATTGATGAAAAGATTAATTTCATAGAGCACGTTACCAATTGCTTTAAGGAGACTTATGGATTAGAATTAGCTGATAAAGGGACTAAAGTTAGTTCTGGATTTATTCGAGGAAAACAGGTCATTGGGTATGCGAATGATTTTATTTGTTATAATAAAATACCTTCGCAGGATTTAAAAAATATATATAAAAATCTGGATTCATGGGTTTTATCTTTGAATAAATCTGCAACTATTAATTTTCTAGCTGGAATGATTGATGGGGACGGTACCTGGAACAAAAAAAGACAGATTTTAGAAATCTTTAATGGTGATAAAAAAATTGTTGGAAGTATAGTCTTGGCATGTTTAAAGCTTGGAATCTTGCCTTATGTATCCAAACAAAGAAAATCTTGTTATATCATTCAAATTTCTGAAAAAGAAGATCTAATCTTTAATTATACTAAAAGGGTTAAAGGCATTGTTAGAGAAAAAAAATATGGAGCAAAATTATATTTGGCTAAACAACTATTTTCTAATATAAAAGAAATAAAATGGCCATTTTTACATAAATCTTTAAGGAATAATTTAATGAGCGATAAAGTTATATCTGGGTATATACATAAATATCCTAAACATGAAGAAAAAATTAGAAAACTTATTAATTCTCCTTTAAGAATGCAAAGAACGAATTATGTAAATGAATTAGGTAGGAAAGAGGTTTATAATATTACTGTAGATGATAATCATAACTATTTTGTTCTTACAGATATGTTTATCCCCATTCTAGTTAAGAATTGTCATGGCTCAGGAAGAACAATGTCAAGAACAAAAGCTAAGCATGAAGTTAGAGGTGAACAATTATTAAATGATATGGCTAAAAGAGGCATTTATGTAAGGTCTGTTTCTATGTCTGGATTGGCGGAAGAGGCAGGCATTGCATATAAAGATATTAATGAAGTTGTAAAATCTGTAGAGGCGGCCGGAATTTCTAAAGCAGTTGTAGGACTAAAACCAATAGGCAATATTAAAGGTTAGTGCCTAAATGAACCACAAGCCAAAGATTTATATACTATAGTGACCTATATAATCAATATGGTAACAACTATTCAAATAAGCAATAAACTCTTAGATACCTTGAGGAAAAGAAAAATTGGAGAAAAAGAGAGTTATGAAACTGTGATTTGGGATCTATTAGAAGACACTCTGGAATTATCTGAAGAAACAAAAAAAGATATTGCAGAAGCAAGAGCTGAAGTAAAGCTAGGAAAAGTTCACAAATGGGCAGATATAAAAAAGGAGTTAAAATTGAATGTATGAGATTATCTTTACAGACAAATCAAAAAAACAGTTTTTAAAACTTGACCACAATATTCAAGAAAGAATAGGCTCGGTTCTTGAAAGAATTAAAATAAGACCAGAGCATTTTGTTGAAAGGCTTGTAGGAGAACCAGGATACAAATTAAGGGTCGGCGATTATAGGCTGATCCTGGATATTGATAAAAGTCAACTAATAATTTTAATATTGAAAATAGGACACAGAAAAAATATTTATAATAATTATTAAAGGTAAATTTTCAAAAATGGAGAAAAAATTCAAATTTCTGGAAAACGTGGCTATAGCAGATATAGCCTTTGAAGCTTATGGTAAAACATTAGCTGAGTTATTTGAAAATTCCGCCTATGCTTTTTTTGATATGACTGCAAATCCAAAAACAATTAAGCCGAAAATAAAAAAAACAATAAAGCTCAAAAATACTGACGAAAAAGATTTGCTTTACAATTTCCTTTCAGAGTTAATTTTTTTAAAAGATTCTCAGCAATTAATCTTCAATAAAGTTAAAGTAAATATAAAAAATAATCAACTCACAGCAGTATTATCTGGAGACAAAATAAATCCAGAAAAGCAGGAATTAAGAAATGATATAAAAGCTATCACGCTTCATATGTTTAATCTTGAAAAATTAAAATCTGGTTATAAAGCAACTGTCGTTGTGGACATATAAAACCGACTATTGATAAAAACTTCTTAAGGAAAGCTCTAATTTTTGCAGACCTTCTCCATCAGTTTTAAATTCAATTAAATCATAGATATTTCCTCTAAATCCTGGATTGGAAACAAAGGTCCTAACTTCTTCCGGCTTCCATGATTCTTGTGTTTCGATGTTAACTTCCGTGATTCTACAGTTTAAATTATCTCTCCCAAAAATACAATCTGACTACTTTTTCATTTGTTCCGTTGCCGCTTAAGAATACTGTAGAAGTATAAACAGATTTTTGTAATGGGATTTGCTTAGCTTCGTCAGTAGTCAAACAGCTCAAAGCTTGTTTACAAACCTCACATTCAGAATCATAAACAACAGGCCTAGTTTTATTTATTAATTTATCAAATTCAGTACTGCAACTAAAACCATTAATAACCTTTT
>CAYHYE010000044.1:0-3320 GCA_964360755.1 Candidatus Woesearchaeota archaeon | reverse complement strand
TATTTAAAACTGACGAATGCGACAGCTTTACTTAACTGACGGATTTGTTGACAGAACCACTATTAGAAAGATTTATAAATATAATTATAAATATAATTATATGAAAACCGTAGCTGTTAAAGAATCAACTTTGCAAGTATTAAGTGAAATTAAGGAAAGGCTCAAGGCAGAGAGTTTAGATGAAACAATAGTTAAGCTTATACAAAAAGTAGAAAATATCCCACAATCTCGTTTTGGAAAACAACCAAAACTAAAAAAATTTAAAAGAAGTGAGGGGGCAAAATTTCACGAGGTTTGAAAATTTGAAATGTATCTAATTGATAGTTATGCGTTGGTTGAGTATTTCAAAGGCAGTGCTGAAGGAAAAAGAGCTTCTCAATATATAGAAAGTGGTAATTCTTCTACTACAACAATGACAATAGCTGAACTAGCAGAAAAATACGAAAGGGAAAAATTAGATTTTAAAGAAGACTTAAAATTTATTTTGTCAAGAATAGAATTAATTGATTTAAATTTTAAAATAGCTTTAATTGCTGGCAAAATAAATGCGACAAGAAAAAAGTTAGTTAAAGATTGGGGGATGGCTGACAGCATAATTCTTGCAACAGCAAACTTTTTTGGGATTAAAGTAATTACGGGTGATGAACATTTTAAAGATATAAAAGAAGTGATAATGATAAATTAATATTTTTAGGGGAATTGTGGTTGTGAAATCTTGTGACATCCTCTATGGCCTAAAGGCCATAGCGTCCTTGATTTTTATTAACAATCAATTATTTTTTATTAACCTATTTTGTTAATATATTAATTTTTTTCATTTTAAATTTTAGTTAAGATTTTTATTTTTTCATTTATTAAAATTGTATGCTCTGCCTGGCTGACTAAATTTTTGCTTTTTTCTGGAAGTTGTGTGTATTGATGTAAAATATTTTCTCTTTCTAAGACTTTTAGAGCTATACTAACTTGAAATGGATTAAAATGTTTTAACAACCATCTTTTTGCAAAAGGTAATTCTTTATATTCTTGTTCGATAAAGATTAAAATTTTTCTTGTGTTATTATCGCGAACAGGTTTTTTATTTGTCTTATCATCTCATTAGTTTAAATATAATTTAAGCAAACAGCTCAGGATATTTTACCTTTGCGATTAATAAAAATGCCAAGCTGTCTGATGAAATTATCTTCTCTGATTTTATATATGAATTCAATTTTTTTATCGGAATTGGAACTAGCTCAATATCTTCAGTATCATCCAGTTTCAGTTTACTTTTTATTTCTACATCTTTAGCTAAGAATCCGTAATTTATTGCAGAATCTTTTGTAGGCATTGAACTGACTCTTCCTAATGGAATTAAAGTTTTAGAGATTATGCCTGTTTCTTCTTCAAGTTCTTTTCTTGCTGTCTCTTCTATAGAAAGGCTTCCTGTTCTTCCAGCAGGAAGCTGAAGAATTACCTCATTTATTCCCGGCTTATATTCTTTAATAAAAATTATTTCCTTGTTTTTTGTTATTGGTAATATCATTGCAATATTGCCTAATTTGGATGCATAAAAATCCTCAACAATCTTCCCGTTGGGCAATTTCAATTTATATTTAAATAGCGGAAACCATTTACTAGGTGATATATCTTTCTCTTCAATTATTTTCCAAGGTTTAATTACCATTTTAAATTAAAAGTTTAAAGGATTAATAAAATTAACGTATTCAAGTCTGTGTAAAAAGTCAATGATTTTAAGGAATATTTACAAAAAGCTCTTATTAATTATATCTTATATTTACTTTTTAGGCAGGATTAAGACTTTTTGGGCAAGAGCTACTTAAAGTGCAAAGCCCCTAAAACCAAAAAGTTTATATACAAGAAGTATATACATAAAGTATATACAAAATGCCAGACATATTTGAAAATACAATATTATGTGAAAACTGCAATAAAAAAACCAGCAAGTCATATACTTACAAAGACGGTTTTAAAATTAGAAATTGGTATTGCGAAAACTGCAATAAAAAATGGTATCACCCTTTAGATTTAAAGGAATACGAAGATTTTAACAAATTAAAAAATAAAAGTTTTGAAGTAAAGTTAAGATTAATTGGAAATAGTTTTTGCGTTAGTATTCCTAGAGAGATAATTGAATTTGAAAAAGAAATGCAGCAGGAAACAAATAAAATTATTAGTATGTCTTTAGAAGAACCCCAAAAATTAAGTTTGTTTTTCAGAAGAAGAATTAGAAAGATTTATTAAATAAAAAATAGATTATAAATTATATAAAAATGAAAGAAATCAAATTAAAAGTCATGGAAGCTTTGCAGGAAGAAGCTTACAAAGGTATAGTAAGAATCGATAGTGAAACAATGCATGAAATTGGTGTAAGGCCTGGAGATATAGTAGAGATAGAAGGCAGCAGAACAACTGTAGGAATAGTTGATAGAGCTTATCCAACTGATGTTGGAGAATCAATAATAAGGATGGATGGTATATTAAGAAGAAATTCAAAAACAAGCATTGGAGAAGTAGTTAAAGTAAGAAAATCTGATGTAAAAGAAGCCAAGGCTGTTTTAATTGCACCTGCACAAAAAGGTGTTATGATTCAGGCTAATCCCCAGATTTTTAAAAGAGGTTTACTTGGAAGAGCTGTTCTTAAAGGAGATTTAGTTGCATTAGGAGGAGCGCAGCAAAGAAAAACAACAATGAGCGGTTCTCCTTTCTTTGATGATATATTTAATGTTTTTGAAGAAAGTTTTGTTGGCAATTTTGGATTGGGCGGAATGAAATTTGTAGTTGCTAATACTAATCCAAAAGGTGCAGTTATAATTTCAGAAACAACAGACATAAAAATAAATCCAAAAGCAGTTGATATAATTGATGAGAGAGTTCCAGATGTTGCTTATGAAGATATTGGGGGTTTGAATGAAGAATTAAAAAAATAAGAGAAATGGTAGAGCTTCCTTTAAAACATCCTGAAATTTTTGAAAAACTTGGAATCCAGCCTCCAAAAGGAGTTTTATTGTACGGACCTCCTGGAACTGGAAAAACTTTATTGGCTAAGGCAGTTGCTAATGAAAGCGAGGCAAACTTTTTATTAATTAATGGTCCTGAAGTAATGAATAAATTTGTTGGAGAGGCAGAAAAAAGAATCCGGGATATTTTTGAAGAAGCTGAAAAAAATGCTCCTTCTATTATTTTCTTTGATGAGATAGATGCAATTGCTCCTAAGCGTGAAGAAAGTTATGGTGAAGTTGAAAGAAGAGTTGTCGGGCAGCTTTTAGCAACAATGGATGGATTAAAATCTAGAGGTAAAGTTGTAGTAATTGCTGCAACTA
>CAYHYE010000043.1:0-3392 GCA_964360755.1 Candidatus Woesearchaeota archaeon | reverse complement strand
TTAAGCACCTTCCCAGTTTCCATATACCACAAATATAAATCAAGCTCGCCTAAATTTAAACCTGTTTTCCTGCTTAATTCTTTCAAAACATTTTCAATTTCGAGGTATTTTTTTGCATTAAGATTTTTTGGTTCTTCAATCAAATTATTTTTTACAAGCAAGTCAATAATATGAAAATCAATTATTGCCACATTTTTATAACCTATATTTCTTAAAAAGTGACTTGCTTCTTTATAACCCAAGCCTTTGACATTTTTAACAAGCCATTCCCGCTTTTCTTCATCACTATTAAATTCTTTTAATTTTTCTTTTATATTATTGCTTAAGGTTCTGGCATTAAAAATAAATTTTGCTCTAGTGTTTGGGAATCTATGTCCTAAAGCTTTTAATTTATTTGCAAGAAGATTTTCTGGAAGAATTAACAAACTATCGTTTAGCTCTCTTTGAATTTTAATTCCGCCTTCTGCATTAAAATTTGCAGTCATTAAACAAAAGCAAAGCTCTTTGAAAATTTCCCTGCTTTCTTTTTTTCCAACTTCATTAAACTCACTTATTCGAAAATCTATAGTATCTTTTATAGGAGAACTTTTTAGTCTTTCAATTTGGTTAATCAAGTTTTGCATTTTTTAATATGTAGCTATATATTTATCATAAAGTATTATAATTGCCTTTTCAATTTTATTTTTTATTTTACTTAAATCTAAATTAAATTTCTTTATAACATTATCTGGTGATTGATCAGAATATCTTATAATAATTATTTTAGTAAACTTAGTTGGGTTATTTAAAATATTACCAAATTCTTTATCATGGGTTATTATAATCCTATCTTCTTTTTTAGCTAATCTAATAATCTCTTCATCTAAAATACCAAATAATCTCTCCTCTTTTATATCTTTAATATCGTATCCTAGTTTTCTTAGAAAATTTGTCAAACTCCTAGAGACGTTCTCATCAGCAAGAAATTTAAACATATTAAACTAAAATTTCTTCATGTTTAAGTACCTTACTTGCATAATCTAAGGCAGCAATTATGTCTTCCTTTTTAAGATGATTATATTCTCGTAATATATCCTCTATACTCATTCCAGATGAAAGCATTTCTAGAATTTGGTTAACACTAATTCTAGTACCATTTATTATGGCTTTTCCAGCAAAAATTTTATTGTTGAATACTATTCTTCCCATACAATTCATATTGGCCCTATGTTTATAGATTTTTCGGATATATCAATTTCCTGTACTAGTTGAAGCATGTTTTTCTAAAGAATAGGGTGTTTTTAACTTTTCTTGGCTTTGAAGATATTTTTCAAGGAACTTGCTATGTCCCATAAACTGAAAATGTTCATTTTTAAAAAGATAATGTACTATGAAACTGCCATTTTCTAAATTCGAAATAACAAGTTCAGGATAAAGTGAACTGTTTGATATATCTTTTTTTGAAGGATTTGAGCCATCTAAATGAATATGCCACCTGCTAAGCAACTTTCCTTGATAATCAAAAGGATAGCCCCCTTTAGCTATATAGACACTTTTAAACATTTTTTGAAAAAGTTCATCAGGTAATTCACTGGCTGTAATTTGATTACGTTTAATTTTCATTAAACTATTTAATATAGGTTCTAAATGCTTTCCCCCTATTTCTCTATAATTTGTGTTTACGAAATTAATCAAGCTGTCCAAATTTGAAGCGTCTCCAGACTTTAATGCATTGTAATATTTAATTTGGTCTTCTGTTTGTGACGGTATACGTTCAAAAACGATTCTTTCATTAGTTAAGTAACTTTCTCCTCCATGTTCTGTTGAATCATAAATATGGTTTCTTATTATCAGCATTCCTATAGATTCTTTAGCTTCAATTAATTTTTTCTCTAAACTATTTTTATCATATTCTCCAAAAATTTGATAATTTAATAGATCCCTATTCCTAGTAAATAATCCCTTAGAATAACTAATGATATCTTCTTTATTTGAAATAGAAAGAACACTAATGCCTAAAATAATTGCTGTAAATATCAATGCATAAATATTCTTATTTCTTTTGCTTATCTTTTTCATATAATAAACTAAAAATAGCTATATTAAAATATTTATATAATATTTTTTATATTATCTAATAGATTGTTTTTCTCTTTTTTAGATGTATATTTCTTGCCGAATTTTACTAATGTAAGATTTACTTTTTTCCAAAGCTTTTTTGGAAGAAGCTTTTCTAGATCTTTTTCAACATCTTCTGGCTTTTTACTTTTTGTCCAACCCAAATATCTAGAAATATAATGAACATGAGCATCAACTGCAATTTTGTCATGTCCTTGTTCGCTAAGAAAAACATTTGCTGTTTTTCTTCCAACTCCTCGTAATTTAATCAGTTCTTCAAAATTCCTAGGAATTTTTGAATTATATTCTTTAATAATTTGTTTAGAGCATTTAATTATATTTTTTGACTTATTTTTGTAGAAATTAATAGGTTTAATAATTTTTTCAATGTCTTTTAACTTAGCTTTTGCGAGCTTCTTTGGAATTGGATATTTATTAAATAAAACAGTTGCATATTTTATTGTGGTTTCGTCTAAGCTTCTAGCTGATAAAATTGTTGCAATAAGTGTTTGAAAATCACTATTCCAACTTTCTGCAGCAAGCCTCATTTTTCCGGATAATTTTTTTATCTCATTGAACTGCTTGATTGCTTTCTGAGTTTCCATTTTTTAATATTTCTTCCAAGCGTTTTCTAACTCTTAATTCTAACCTTTCACTCAACTCTCTCAAATCGCCAAATTTTCTATATGATTCATAAATATTAAAATCAGCTTCGGCAATATCTTTTGCATATCTTTTTTGAACTGTTCTTCTATATTGGCCTTTTATTTTAGTGGACATAAATTCATAATATCTTTTAGCTAATTCATAATTTTCAGGATAAATTACTCTTCTTTTGCTTATTTTAAGCATTTTATTTCCTCCAAGAAATAAAGGCAACATTTGTGATAAATAACAAACTAAAAATTAAAGTTTGTTTTTGAGGTGAATCATTAAATGAAAAAAATAAAAATGAAATTGCTAAAATTAATGAAGTTATCCAAATAATTTTAAAATATTTTCTTCCATCTTGAATTTCTTCTTTTGTTAAATGCTTTAATATATATCCTGCAGGTATTGAAGCTAAAAGCAAGACAAACGCAAATATTAATTCCATGATATATCTAAAATATTTGCGTATAAAAACTTCTCGGTGTGAAAGAATATAACATTATTGTTCTTTTTTTATTAAACAGTTTTTGTAATACACTTTTTGACATATATACACTCTGTTTTAGCTTATTCTCTTAATTGATACTCTCCATTCTTTTCGTAAACAACAGCCCCACTAAATATTCCTTGATCTTTATTAAATT
>CAYHYE010000042.1:2300-4774 GCA_964360755.1 Candidatus Woesearchaeota archaeon | reverse complement strand
AGAACTGAAGTGTAAGCACGAAGCTTCGGCGACGTGTTCAGCTTGCAGTCACTAAAAGCTACATTAGATCAAATATTAAGTAATTACTAAGTTTATTGTACTCGTCATTTTTTGAAAAATCTTTTTCAAAAAATATATATAGAATTTTTTTATAATATCTAAAACAAAAGTTCCAACATAGTGTTTAGTAAAGTATTTAATCTACTTTTTTATAAAAATTATATGGCAACATTTAATGATTTCCAAAAATTAGATATAAGAGTTGGAAGAATAATAGAAGTTGAAGATTTTCCAGAAGCTAAAAAACCCACTTACAAATTGAAAATAGACTTAGGAAAAGAAATTGGTATTAAAAAGTCAACTGCTCAATTGGTTAATAATTACAAGAAAGATATTTTACAAGACAAATTAGTTTTGTGTGTTGTGAACTTTCCACCTAAGAAAATTGGTTCTACTGTGTCAGATGTTTTAACTTTAGGTGTTCCAGATAAGGATGGAGAATGTGTTTTAATAGAACCTGAAAGAAATATTCCTATTGGTGGCAGATTATATTAGTAAGTAGCAGCGAGAACTTTCTTACTTAAACCATACACATTTATAAACCAATTTTTCTTTGTTGAATTTCATGGTATTATTTTTTAGATACATAAAAAAACATAAGAAAATATTATTTTTAGCATTGATTCTAGCAACTATAAATCAAGTTTTTTCTTTATTAGATCCGCAGATTGTTAGAATTATAATAGATAATTATGCAACAAAATTCAATGAAATTCCAAGAGAGCAATTTTTACATGGAGTAACTCTGCTTTTATTAGCATTTATTGGAGTGGCATTTGTTTCACGAGTTGCAAAAAATTTCCAAGATTATTATGTGAATGTTATAACTCAAAATGTTGGGACAGATATTTATGCAGAAAGTGTTCATCATACATTTTCTCTTCCATATAGTGTTTTTGAAGATAGAAGATCTGGAGAATTGTTGCAGAAATTACAAAAAGCCAGACAGACTTCACAAGTTCTAATAACAAGTTCCATAAACATAGCATTTCTTTCATTAGTTGGAATTATTTTTGTAATGATTTATGCTTTTATTGTGCATTGGAGCATTTTTTTAATTTATTTATTATCTATTCCTTCAATAGGAATAATTGTTTTTTTAATAAGTATGAAAATAAAAAATGCGCAGAAAAAAATTGTGATAGAATCTGCAGAACTTTCAGGAGCAACAACTGAAACATTGAGAAATGTTGAATTAGTTAAAGGACTTGGGCTTGAAGAACAGGAAGTGAAAAGACTTAATGAAACAAACAAGAAAATTTTAGAGCTTGAATTGAAAAAAGTTAAATTGATAAGAATGCTTTCATTTGTCCAGGGAACAGTTATTAATGCTACAAGAGCAGGTTTAATGTTTTTAATGTTATGGCTTGTGTATAATCAATCTATAACTTTAGGAGAATTTTTGAGTTTGTTTTTTTATTCATTTTTTATCTTTAGCCCCTTAGGAGAATTAGCTGTGTTAATATCCCAATATCAAGAAGCAAAAGCAAGCAATGAACAATTAGAAGAAATATTAAGCATTAAACCTGAGCCAAAATTGATTGATGCAAAAAAGATTGAGCATATTGAAAATATAGAATTTAAAAAAGTAAATTTTGGTTATAATTCTAATAATGGCTATTCTATAAAGGATATGGGTTTTAAAATAAATGAAGGAGAGACAGTTGCCTTTGTTGGACCTAGCGGAAGCGGAAAATCAACAATTGCAAAAATAATTTTAGGATTATACTCACAAAAAAGCGGAGAAATTTTATTTAATAAAATAAATTCAAAAAAAATTGATTATGATGATTTAAAGAAAAAAATTGGATTTGTTGCGCAGGAAACTCAATTGTTTGCAGGAACTATAAAAGAAAATCTGCTTTTTGTAAATCCTAATGCAAGTGATGAAGAATGTGTTCAAGCATTAAAAATGGCTGCTGTTGAATCTATTTTAAATAGAGGAGATCAAGGACTTAATATTAAAATAGGAGAGGGGGGAATAAAATTATCAGGGGGTGAAAGACAAAGACTTTCAATTGCAAGAGCTTTACTAAGAAAACCGCAAATATTAATTTTTGATGAGGCAACATCTTCTTTAGATTCATTAACTGAAAAAGAAATAACTTATACAATAAAAGAAATTGCCAAAAAAAGAAAAAATTTAATCACAATTTTAATTGCTCATAGATTGTCAACAATAATGCATGCTGATAAAATTTATGTTTTAGAAAAAGGAAAAATCATAGAACAAGGAACACATAAAACGTTGTTAAGAAAAAACGGCCTTTATCATGCTTTATGGAGAGAACAAAGTTCTGAATAAATGAAAGATAATTTTTATAAAATTAAGAATAATTTTTAAAGGATCTTGTTATTAATCTTCATATGAAGGTATATTACGGTCTTTAGTTTCAGGTATATTACGGTCTTTA
>CAYHYE010000042.1:0-2200 GCA_964360755.1 Candidatus Woesearchaeota archaeon | reverse complement strand
AGGTATATTACGGTCTTTAGTTTCAGGTATATTACGGTCTTTATATGAAGGTAAATCAAAACAAGGCTTATTTAAAGATATTTTGGGTTCCTTATATGAAGGTAATGGATTAAAACAAGGTTTATTCAAAGGCTCCATTATTCTTTCAATAAGCTTATTTTTTATCTTTGGTTTTAAGAAACTTTCAAGGTTAATTTTACTAGGTTCACTAGGCATTTCTCCAAATAACTTTTTAAAATCAACACTATGGAATGTTCCACTAGGATTCCTATAAGATTTTCGACATTGTTCGATTAATTGTTCACGAGAAACTTGCCGAGTTAACATCAAATAATCAGGATAATCGAAGCATATTACACTTCCTGCTTCAAATGTGGCTGGAAGTTCACTTAAATCAATTTGCCTTTTTTCTTTTCCAGGTAGCTGTTCATAAAATCCCTTTCCATCATACATCAACATCATTTTAAGTTAATTTTTTTATTAATTGTTAATTTTATATTTATTAAGTAATCTTATTGAGTTTCAGCATCTAAAATCTTTAGATTATCTCTTGAGAACATTCCTTGTCTTACAAGAGAAGCAATATCAACTATTTCACCACCACTCCTTATCATTCCTATTTTTATAATTTCTTCAATGTTTTCTCTTTTAAGATAAACAGGTATTTTATAAGCTATTATTAATTTGCTTTTTGAATCCTCCACAGTGCATAATTTTAAATCCCCACTTTCATTTCTAAATGCATAAGCATATAAATGACTAGGTAATTGGTCAGGTAACTGTGCCTGTGCTGATCTCTCATCTGACGGATTTTCCATAAAACCTTTAAATATCTCACCTTTATAAATCTTTTTATTTGTCACTATTTTAAAGAAACAACTAAAATTAAACTTGGCTTTTTGTTATTTTTTTGCAATTTTCCAGAGCAATTCAAAATAATTTTTATAGCCTTCTGCTATTTCCCTATTTTTTATTAATATAGCTAAAGGCTGAGAACTCCAAAGAATTATTGCAGTTTTATCTCCGTAAATATTTACAGAAACAGGATTTTGGTATTTTTCAGGGAGGTATCTTATTTCTGCTAAGGGTATTCTTTTTATTTTTTTATCTTGTGCAATGATTCTTGTTTTGATTTTTTTTGATTTTCTTTTTTTATCGTAAAAATTAAAATAAAACTGCAGAACATCATAGGCTTTTGGCGAAGCGCCCAAAATAAGTATCTCTTTAAAATTAAGCTGATCTTCAAAAATATTTTTTAAACCTTCCTTCCCCTTATAAAAATTAGTTTCTTCTTTTTCTTTTGTTTTATTGTATTTCTCTGAAAGTTTTGATATTATTGGCATTATAATATTTTCTTTTTCTTTTATTATTTCTAGCAATCTTTTTGGATTTGACGCCTGAAAAAAGCGACGGTTATTCTTTAAAATATATCCTATAAGCCCTTTTTTTATAAGCATCTCAGTCACATCATAAACAGTTCTTCTATGCATACCTGTTTTTCTTGATATGTTTCCTGCAAGACTTGGACCAAGATCTAATAATGCTAGATATACTGTAGATTCATTTTTTGTAAGTCCAAACTCATTAATTTCAATCATTAAAATTAGTAGCATCTTTGGTTTTTAATTCTTTCTATAATGGTGATTTTTATCACCTCATAAAATTAAATATAATATTTGTTATAAATTATTAATTAAAACAATTAAATCATGGGAGGAAAAAATGGAAAATAATGTTGAAGAACAATTAGTAAAATTAGTTGCAATGGATAGAATTGAAATTCCTATTTCAAGCATGTCTGGAAAACTTAAGAGACAGAAACCAAAACTTGCTAGTGATATTAACTTAAATGAATATGGTGGAAAATTTCAAGGCGAGAGAGTTTATGCAAGAGTTGAATTTGAAGACAAGTTAAAAGCTCGTGGCATGACTGAGGGAATAGAAGAGTTTACAAGACAACATCCAAAATATGGAGAGTTACTTTCTGCAATAATAGAAGAAAAACGCTCTGAAAGAGAAAATCATTTATATTTTGGAATGAATGAAGGATCAAGATTATCAAGTGAGGACTATGTAGGAATTCTAATGAATTTGGGATTCACTGAAGCAACTACAAGAAATTTATATCCAGAGTTAATAGATGTTAGCAGAAAAATCTCAAGGAAAAGAGATGAAGAAAGAAGAGTTTTAATTGATTAAA
>CAYHYE010000041.1:0-5173 GCA_964360755.1 Candidatus Woesearchaeota archaeon | reverse complement strand
ATTTTTTATAATTCAATAATCTTTCCATTCCCGCTTACATTAATAACTTTAGTGTTTCCTATCATTTCTTCAAATCCTGATCCTTCATGTATGTGTCCATGTAATAAAATATTTGGTTTAAATTTCTTAATAGCTTTTGTTATTGCTTCGCTTCCAGCAATTCCGGAAAATTCTGATTTAGATCCTTTAGGATGCATGTGAGTCACCATAATCTTTTTTTCAATTCCATTTAATCCTTTATGGGCTCTTTCTAAAGTTTTCATTAATTCTGCTTCAGAGATATTTCCAGGACCAGGACCATCAGCTCCTCCAGCTCCAAAAAAGCCTATGTTTCCATATCTAACAGAATAACCATGGATGTTTTTAACACCATAAAAACTAGCTAAAAAATCAGTTGTTGCAAATGAATCCCAATTCCCTGGGATGATTAAAACTTTCTTTTCCTTGTCTTTAAATGGTTTAATTATATCCTTAGTATCAATCAATCCAGTTATGTCTCCTGTTATAACTACTAAGTCAACTTTTTCTTTTTCTGCTTTTTCAGAAAGCTTTTTTGCCTGATTTGAATCTCCATGTAGATCACCTATTGCTAATATTTTCATAACTTAATGCAGAAAAGCTTTATTAATAAAGCTTTTCTTATAAAAAAATGAAAAAGAATGTAAAAACAAAAAGCAAATTGCCTTTAGTGATACTAACTATTTGTTTAATAATATTAATAATCATTGGTTTTTTTAGTTTTTATTTTTTTTATAAGCCTAAAGCAAATTATCAAGAGAGTTATCAAAAAACATGGACACAAGAAACACTTGGATCTTTAGAAGTAGATGAAGGAGTTGTAGGTTATACATTATCTAAATTTAACGTTGGTGAATTAAAAAAAATTCCACTAACTTCAAATACTCCAAAAATAGAAATAGATGTTGATGGAACCACTTATTTCATTGAAATAAAAGACGGAAAAATAATTTCTACATTAGGAGAAATTAACAATGAAGATTTAAAAATTTCTATGACTCGGGGAGATATTATTAATATTTTAAATGAATCAAATAATGATGTTGAAGAAATAAGAAAGGCAATTAACGAAGGTACTTTAAATATAGAATTAATTGCTTCAAAGCCAGAACTTATTGCTAAAGGATATTTTTCAATATATGGAAAATTTTCTTAATAAAAGAACCATATAAGGTATTTTTTATTTTTTTTCAGTAGTGAAATTATCGAAATTCGCTAATTTAAAAATCACGAAAGCTTTAAAAACACCATATCTATCACCATATATAACCTAATATATAGATTAAAAAACATATCTAATAAAATGAAAGATAACTTCGACATTTTTTTCAGAAGAAAACCAGCTTTAATGATGATAGCATTAAGGAAACTGGCAAGAGTTAGATATGGTTCTGTTTTAGCTAAAGAAGTTGACTGTACTTATAGCCACGCAGTAAAAATTCTGCAAACCCTTGAAATATTGGGATTAGTAAATTTTGAAAAGAAGGGACGTATAAAACTTATAAAGCTTACAAAGAAAGGCATGGAAGTTTCAGATAACATTTCTAACATAAAGCAAGTTGTTACTTAATATTATATTAATAATTTTTTATATGTGTTATTATAAATAACTTTAAATAATCTTATAACTTTAATTTAAAATGATATTATATAATGTATTAAAGAATCTTTTTACTGAATATTTAGTTAATAAAAAAGTAAATATGAATGACTCTAGAAAAAGTGAGTCATCATTAAAACTCGAAGAACTTTTTTCTAAACATCAAAGACTTATCTGTCAATCTTATAGATATAATATTGCTTATTTAAGTCAACTTGATTAAATTAATTTTTTACATTAAATTAGTTTTAGTATTATCCTAATATTTTTAAATTGTGCCTATTTATTAAAATAGTGGCTCCGTAGCTCAGTCTGGTCAGAGCACTGGACTCTTAATCCAGGTGTCACGGGTTCGAATCCCGTCGGGGCCATTTTATCTTTCAACAATTAATTCATTTCCTTTTATTCTCATCTTCTCTTTAAAATATTTAAAATGATAATATGCAACATATCTTTGAGAACCCAAAGGAAGACCTTGGGAACCTAAAGGAAGATTTATTCCATATGGAGATAATTGTGATATTTCACTTATCTCAGTTTCTATTATTTGAGGTTTTTCAAAACCAATATAAGTTAATTTTATTTTATCTCCGACTTTATATCTTTCTTCAACCATCTTCAGCTAATTAATTTTATAATTTTTAAATATTTGTAAAAAGTATACCTTTATTTATACTCTCTTACAGTATGTTTGCACTTTGTACATTTAAAAAAACGAGTCTCAGCTTCATCTGCAGATCTTGTTTGTGTTGTCCAGAAATAACATTCTTTATTCTTACATTTAGAACACTCATAAGCAACCACAGGAAAAAAATCAGTATCTTTATCTTTAACAATGCCAATCTCTTTTCCTTGCCGTATTTTTTCCTCAGAGATTATTTTTATTTTTCCCTTAGAAACATAATTACATCTAATACATCCGTAATTTTTTCTCTTTTCCTCGAGAATACTACCGCATTTAGGACAGAACTCCATTTTATCTTTGTTTAATAATCAATAGTTTTTAAACTTTTTTAATTCCACCAACAAAATCCCCTATCGCTTTCTGGTCGCAATAGTTCAAAAAAGATTAATTTTATCCATCCAATAAATGGAATCCTTACAAAAGTAGCTTTTCCTAAAATACTATTATGGTCAATATCAATCTCAAATGGAATTTGTGCAATATTATTATCGCCTTTTGTTTCTAAAGGGGCTAAGCTAACAACCCTATGGATAATTGGCCTTTTAGATTGCACATTATCAAATATTATCACATCACCTAATTTAATTTTTTCATAACTTGTGCCAATAATAAAGAAAATATCCCCTTTATTAAATCCATTTTTTAGAGGAAAACCATCAAATTCTTCTTTTTCTATATTTATTGCTCCATACCATTCTTTATTCTTTTCCCACCAATCATTAAAATCATAATCATGATACATACTACATGATTCCACAATTACAATTGGTAATGAAGTTCCAAAAATAAAAGATAATGTTGGAAAAAATATAAATTTAATAAATACAAAAATGATAATTAAAAAACTAATCCAGCTTAAAAAACTAGTACCATTCCATAAAAAATCCCAGAATTTTTTAACCACTTCGACAATTTTTCTTTTTCTATAATAATCCATTAAATTAATTCTCAAATAACATATTTAAATGTTGTTTATGTTATTAAGTAATGAAAATAAAACCATTATTTGCTTGGTATGATTTATCTTAATCGTAATTTAACTATATCTTACTATCGGACTTGCATAAAATTGGTATCTATTATTATGCATCCCGAGTTTTTGCACAAGAAATGAAATCAATCTCTAGTTTGAAATAATCTTCTTTCAGCTTCAGCATATGCTCTTTCAGGATTATCTCTTGCTCTAATTAACCATAATTCAAAATGTGGACTTTCTAACCCAAGAGTTCTCGCAAACTTTGGAAATTTTTTAGGATCTTCATGAGCCAAGGTTAAATTTAAACTTTTAAATTTCCCATTAAAATTATGAAATGTAACATTTCCTCCGTTTATTAAATACAATCCCAGATTATCTTCCCCGGAGCTAAAAGTTCCCATTAATTTATTTTGATAAGATTCTTTTAGTAATCTTCTTGCAGCAATTAAATCGGGATAATAAGTTAACATAACTTTTAATCTTTCATCTCCCGCGACTGCCAAAGGACGGTTTTTATAAGAATCAAGGATATAGTGAACAACACAAGGTCTTGTTATTTCCATATATAAAAAATTAATTTAAAGTATATAAGCATTATTGCGCATAATGTGCAAGTCCCTTACTCGCCAAAACATTTAAATAGTATATACTTCTTGTATACACATAAATGATATACAAGCTTCCTATACAGAGCTTTGAATGATAAATTAAAAAATGACAGATATATTCGACAACCAAATACTTTGCAAAAATTGCAATATAAAAATGCAAAAAATAAGATTGGAAAAAAATGGATTTTCTTTTAGAATGGTTCAATGTAATAAATGTGGAAATAGAATTGTTCATCCAGGAGATAAACAAGAATATCAGCAGTTTCTAAATTTAAAAAACAAAAATTTTAATGTAAAATTAAGGATGGTTGGCAATAGCTACACTGTTTCTATACCAAAAGAAATAGTGAATTTTATAAATGAACAAAATAAAGTGATTGATGATATTGTTAGGCTAAATTTAGATAGAATGAATAGGCTATCATTAATCTTTGATAAAATGTACGAAAAGGAAAAAGAAGATGAAAGGTAAATCAAGTATTATAAAACTAAGAGTTGCAGAAGCATCACAAGATGATGCCTATAAAGGTATTGCAAGAATAGATTATGATACTATGAAAGTCCTTAATTTAAGGAGGGGAGATGTTATTTCTATAATTGGTGGAAGAGAAACTGTAGCAATTGTTGATCGTGCTTATCCTGCAGATGTTGGAGAGGGAATCATAAGAATTGATGGTATTATAAGAAAAAATGCTAAAACAGGAGTTGGTGAAATAGTTGGATTAGAAAAAGCAGAAATAAAAGAAGCAAAAAAAATAACAATAGCTCCTGTTCAAGAGAATATAGTTGTTCAAGGAGATCCTGAAATTTTTAGAAGAGGGTTATTGGGAAGAGCTATATTAAAAGGAGATATAGTTGTTTTAGGTGGAGTTCAAAGACGTAAAGATTTGCTTTCAGAAGAAATGGGAGATTTTGGAGATGTTTTTGGAGATATACTTGGAAATTTTGCATCGAATTTTGGTGGAATGGGATTTGGAGGTTTTCAACAGTTAAAATTTTTAGTAGTTAATTCAAATCCAAATACTCCTATTGTAATAACTGAGAATACAGAGGTTGTAGTAAACTCAAAAGCAGTTGAGGTTTCTGAAGATAGAGTAGTTGATGTAACTTATGAGGACATTGGAGGTTTAAAAGAAGAAATTAAAAAAGTTAGAGAAATGATTGAACTACCACTGAAACATCCTGAAATTTTTGAACGTTTAGGAGTTGAACCTCCAAAAGGAGTTTTATTACATGGTCCTCCTGGAACAGGAAAAACTCTTTTAGCCAAAGCTGTTGCAAAT
>CAYHYE010000040.1:0-5209 GCA_964360755.1 Candidatus Woesearchaeota archaeon | reverse complement strand
AAAAGAATAAAATATATAAAGAGGCTGTTTTTATATTTCCTAATAGGATTGAAAGGAGGTAACTAAATTGAACTCACATGGTTTTAGATTTTGCCAAAGAAGCTATTCAGAATGCGTCGACACATAGTATTAATTTTGATGAGTTAAAAGCTGGAAAAGCTAATATCAAAGTTTTTGGATGTGGTGGAGGCGGATGTAATGCAGTTACTTGGTTATATAACAAAGGAATTAATGGAGCTACTGTTTACGGATTAAACACAGATGCTCTTCATTTAAGTATAACTAAAGCTGATGAAAAAGTGCTTATCGGTAAAGAACTTACAAGAGGTCTTGGAGCTGGCGGATATCCACATAAAGGAAGAGAGGCTGCTAAAGAATCTCTTGCTGAGATTAAGAAAGCTGTATCTGGAGCTGACATGGTATTTGTTCTAGCAGGTTTGGGTGGAGGTACTGGAACAGGAAGTGTTCCTGTTGTTGCTCAAATGGCTAAAGAAGCAGGTGCTGTTGTTATAGGTGTTGTTACAATGCCTTTTGAATCAGAAAAATCCAGAATTGATAAAGCAGAATTTGGTTTACAAGAGCTAAGAGATGCTTCTGATACATGTATTGTTATTGATAACAATAGATTAGTAGACATTGCTGGAAATCTTCCTATCGAACAAGCTTTCGCAGTTGCAAATGAACTTGTTAGTACAATGATAAAGGGAATAGTGGAAACCATTACCCTGCCTTCATTAATTAACTTGGACTATGCAGATGTGGCAGCGATTATGAAGAATGGGGATGTTGCAGTAATTGGTATTGGAGAGAGTGATACTTCAAATAGAGTTGATGAAGCTGTTAGAGAAGCTCTAACACATCCTTTATTGGATGTTGATTATAGAGGAGCTACTGGAGCTTTAATCCATATAACTTGCGGACCTGATATGAAATTAGAAGAATTTGATAACATTGGTAAATTAATAACTGAGAATTTAAGTCCAGAAGCACAAGTAATTATAGGAGCTAGAATCAATAAAGAATTTGGTGGAAAAATTCGTGTTATAACAATAATGACAGGAGTTAAATCACCATATATTCTAGGTAAGCCACAATTCGAATCACCAATACTAAAGTCAGATGTTTCTGATTTGGGTATTAGAACATTTCGTTAGCTTTTAGCTAAAAATTTTTTTTTAAATTAGCGAAACCTCTGGTTTCGCACTTTTTCTTTTTACGAAAAGTTTAAATTAACAAAATTTGTGCTTAGTTTATGGTACTTGGCATTGAATATGTATTTCGTGATTTTGAGAATATGGCTTCTTCTATGGATTCTTGTTTAAACGAAGAATCTTTTCAAAGTTTTAGAAAAAAATTAAGTGACTCCTATCTTATTTTAGAGCAAAACCTAACTAGTAAAGAATTAGAAAAAGTACAATGGGCATTCGAGCAATTTGAACAAAGCTATAACGATTTTATTAAACAACCAACTGATAAAAGAAACATAGATTCTTTAAGAGAATATTTTGAAAAATATCTATTATCTGTCAGAAAATTATTTGAGGAACTTAGAGATATTGAAGATATTTCAAATATTAGTAGAGAATTTAATTAAATGGAACTAACAAAAGAAACACAAAAAGAACTTGACGACGCTAGAGATATTGAAAATATTAAGAAAGTTGAAGCAGTTTTATTTGTTTCAGGTAAATTTTTATCTCAGGAAGAATTAGTTTCTTTGACAGATCTGAACCCAATTTTACTTAATAGGGCTTTAAATATACTAAAAGATAAGTATGATGAAAATTCTGCTATTGAAGTAATTAATAAGGATAATTTATGGAAGATGGATGTTCGTAATGAACATCATAGTGTTGCTAGTAAAATTGCATCAGGAAGCGAGGAATTTACAAAAGCAGAACAGGAAACTTTAGCTGTCATAGCTTATAAACAACCGATAACCCAATCAAAAATTGTTCATGTTAGGGGCAATAAATCTTATGACCATATAAAAAGATTCATGGAATTAGGCTTAGTTAAATCTAAAAAACTTGGAAGAACAATAGAATTAAGCCTAAGTAATGATTTTTATGATTATTTTAATATAAAAGATAATGAGAAGGCCTTTAATAAATAAAATATAATAAATAATTAGCGATAACCTTATTTCTATTATTTTTTACCTATACTCTACTATAATTAGTTTTTTAAATTGATATAGATTTTGGAAATTATGGAATTAATTAAAATAGTTATTTATACCTCTATTTATATTGGTTTAATAGCAACTAGTTTTTTTATTTTAAGTTTTTTATCAAATAAGAGAAAAAAAACCATTCTTTATAATGATAATGAACTGCCTTTTGTTAGTATTATGATTCCTGCTTTAAATGAAGAAGAATCTGTTGCTAAAACATTAGATTCAATTTTAGCTATTAATTATCCCAAAAATAAATTTGAAATTGTTTTTATAGATGATGGTTCTAGTGATAATACTTTAAAGATTGCAAAAAAGTACAAAAAATATGGTATAAGAATCTTTCATAAAAAGAACGATCCTATTGGAAGAAAAGGTAGTGCTTTAAATTTTGCTTTAAAAAAAGTTAAAGGTGAAATTGTAGTTAGTATGGATGCTGATACTTTTGTTGCTCCAGATTCTTTAAAGAAAATGGTTCGTTATTTTAAAGATCCAAATGTTATGTGCGTTTCTCCAGGCATAACAATTTATCAGCCTAGAAATTTGTTTCAGAAGATCCAATATATTGAATATCTTATGGGTCTTTTTTTAAGAAAGGCATTTGCTTCACTTAATGCTATTCATATAACTCCAGGGGCTTTTTCAGCCTATAGAAAAAATTTTTTTGATAAATATGGTGGTTATGAACTCGGCAATTTAACAGAAGATCTAGAAGTTGCTTTAAGAATTCAGTATAATCATTATATTATTCAGAATGCTCCAGATGCTGCTGTTTATACAATAGCCCCTGACAATTTTTATGATTTATTTAAACAAAGAAGAAGATGGTATGTTGGTTTAATGAAAAACACATGGAAATATAAGAAGATTTTTAGCCCTAAATATGGAGACTTAGGCATGTTTGTATTCCCAATAGCTTGGATCAGTATTTTTTTCAGTGTTTTTGTTACAATTTATTTATTTTTTAAAACTTTGATTGAGGCGAGAAAAGAAATCTTATTTTTACAAAGCATTGATTTTGATTTTCCTAACCTATTAAGTTTAAATTATTACGTCTTTGAAAGATGGGTGTTTTTATTTTTTAGTAATCCTATCATAATATTCATATTTTTCTTTATGATTATTATCGGAGTGTATTTAATTTATGCTTCTAGAAAATTAGGTCATATTAGTAAGTGGTATTTTAATCTTCCACTTTTTTTTATATTTTTTGCTCTGCTTTTTGGCTTTTGGTGGACGCTTTCTGTTTTATATATTATTTTTAATAGAGGAATTAAATGGAGGTAAATTAATTATAATAATCTATTTAAGGAGGAATATAATTTTTAAAAAGTGGCTAATCGAAAGATCCAAAGCTTTAGAAGGTATGTTTTAGCTTTTATTATAGGAACAACTTTATTTCTTTTAGGTTTTTTTATTGTTAATAGTTTAAGTCATATAGAATATCAAAGAATATCTGATTTTAATAATAAATTATCATATAAAATTTTTGAAGATAAAATATCATATAGTTTTTTTGGAAGAAAAATTTGCTCTGATGAAACTTATAGATCCATTTCTGAAGATCTTTCAATCCAAGGAAGGATTATTGATGATTTAGAAAGAAAATTTGGAAAAGAAAATGCTAAAGTTTTAGAAAGAAAAAAATTTTATTCTTTGGTTCTTTTAGAACATTTCGAGTTTATTACTCTTAAAAATGAAGAGTGCCCTAAAAAGATTCATACTATTTTATTTTTCTATTCAAATGATCCTAGATATTTAGAAGATAGTGAAAATGTTGGTAGAGTACTTAGCAGTGTTTATGAAAGGAATAATGATTTAGTAATTTATTCTTTTGATATTAACTTAGATAGCGATTTGATTAATAAACTTAAAGAAAGATATTATGTTCAATTTCCCTTAGAGATTATAATAGACGAGCATGTTAAAATTTTAAATGTGAAAGATATAGAAGAAATAGAAAGGCATCTTGATTAAGTATATAAAAAGTTAAATACTCATATTTATGATTATTTTTATGATTGATTATTGTGAAATTTGTGGTGAACAAACTAGATTATATGAAGCCATTACTAATGATGGTGTTAAACCAGTTTGTAGGCGTTGTTTAAGGTCAAATAACTTTCCTTTAATAATTAAAGCTAGCTTAGAACAAATAAAAAATGAAAGTAGATATTATGTAGATAAATTTCATGAAGAGATAAAATCTTTAGACAAAAAAGACAAAGACATAAACCATGAAACAAAGGAAATTAATAAACAACTATCTAATATTATTTCTCAAAAATTGAAAAAAGGAGATTATCTAGAATTAGTTGATAATTTTCATTGGCATATTCAACAAGGAAGAAGACGTAAAAAAATCTCACAAAAGCAATTGGCAGATGCAATTGCAGAATCTGAAATATTAGTTGCTGGAGCTGAAAATGGAGAATTATCTGATGACCATGATAAGCTTATAAGTAAGTTAGAGCAGTTTTTAGCTATTATACTGAGAAAAAATCCTGATAAACATAAAATATCATCTAATATTGAACTTAAAAAGTTGGATTTTTCAAAATTTAGTTTAAATGATTTAAAAAAATTAAAAGAAGAAAAAAAGCAATTAGCTGAAAAACAAAAAGAAGATAATATAGAAATTGTTAGTTTTGAAGAAGATCAGTAATCAAAAGCTTTATAAGCCTAAATTTTAATCTTATTCTTATGGAAATTAAAATTTTAAAAGAAACTAAAAATGAAATTGAGATATTAATTGATAACATTACAATAGCAGAAATTCTTAGAGTTTATCTTAACAAGGATGAAGACGTAGAATTTGCAGCTTGGAAAAGAGACCATTCAACTAAATTAATTATTTTAAGAGTTGAGACTAAGGGAAAAACAGTTAAAAAAGCCCTTGAAGATGCAGTTAAATTAATTGAAAAAGAAGCTGATAAACTTGTTGCTGAAGTTAAGAAATTGTAAATCTTCCTATATTTCCTGCCTATCTAATTCATTGTTTACTATTGTTATAATTTGTGATGCAAAATAAAC
>CAYHYE010000039.1:0-5231 GCA_964360755.1 Candidatus Woesearchaeota archaeon | reverse complement strand
GTAATTTGTCTAAAATTAGTACCGTTTGATGAAACAAAAGTTGTAGTTAAATTTCTTAAAGGAATTACTCCATTTCCTAAGTCATGATAATAACCAACATTAGGTGAAAAATCATTAGCAAGTCCTTTTAGCTCTAAACCATTATTATATAGTGCTAAGATTTCTATATGTTGTAAAGCAGAATTATATACGAAAACCTCATCAATTTTTCCTGAGAAATAGCTTTGATAACTAGTTCCGCTACTAGAAGCTCCTATAATAATAGGATAAGTATTTTGTGCTAGAACATTAGCTGCTGGCTTTTCTCCTATATATTTTCCATTAATATAACCTCTTATTCTAGATCCATCATAAACACAGGCTAAATGCACCCATGTTTCTTTAGGAACACTGTTGTCTGGAAAATAGAATGTATATATATTTTGATCAGTATCAATGTAACACCTTGCACTATTTTTTGTAGTATCTCCAATGTCAATTGCAAATCCTTTTTTACTAGTAGCAGAAGCATACCAGTATTTAGAGACTATTCTTGCCCAATTTTCAACATTGTTATTTTTATAAACCCAAGCAGATGTGGTAAATTGGCTAAATTGAATATTTTCACTACCTGAAATTTTAATATAATCATTAACTCCATCAAATAAAAAAGAATTACTTACTTTTCCTCCTTTAAGAGTTGCTCCAGTAACTAATCCTACGCGATTATTGCCTGAAGTATCGGGAGTCCTAAAAGTAGTTCCAGCTGCAAGAGTTTCATTTAACGGTAAATAAGCTTGCAATCCAGATGAAGGGGGAGATTCAGAAGGAAATTTTATATTTTTAGTAATATTAAAAAAAATTATTAATGCTAGTAATAATAAAATAAAAATGATGATAGTGGATTTTATATTTAAAAGATTACTTTTAGGATTATTCTTAGCGCCCCTTTTCATTATTAAATCAACGAATTTATATTTTTAAATATTCCTATATCTAAAATATATTAAAATATCCCCTTTTTTCTTATACCTTCCTTTACTATAGTAAAATTTAATTCTTTTTCAGATAAACTTCTATGTTTTCTTAAAAATACTGTTCTTTTTCCATTTTCATTTTTCAACTCCAACAAACACTTACTCCAGTACCTTAAAATATCTCCTGCAACCATATTAGCAGATTTTTCCTTACCTTGTTTAAAGTCTTCATCAGATAAAAATGAATAATAAATTTGATTTGTTACTAAAACTGGAATATTCTTTTTTCGTGAGATTTCAGCTAAAGTTCTAAGTTGGTTTGCGAGTTCTTTATTTATATAATTTATTTTATTTTTTTTTGACGAGACTTCTAATCGATAAAGCATTGTCATTCCATCAACAATAATTAAACCTATATTGGAATTTTTATTGACTTCTTTTAATAAAGCTTCGAATGATTTTTTTTGCTCTTCAAAAGAAGTTGGTTTTAACAAAATTGTATTTTTTAAAATTTCTTCATAATTCTCTTTATAAGCTATTTGCTTAAATCTATCAATTGAAAATCCGCCTTCTGTATCAATAAAGATTACTTTGTTTCCTTTTTTTGCTTGAGAGACAGAGGCTAAAATGCAAAAGTTCGTCTTCCCGCTTCCAGCAGGTCCATAAATTGTTGTGATAATATCTGTTTCATAACCCCCATAAAGAAATTTATTTAAATCGTAGCTTCCAGAGGAAATCTTTGTTTCACGCATAAAAATAATGAATTACAAACCTTTATAAATATATATTGTATTTTTTGATTATGGCGAAGAAAGAGATGAAAAAAGACGTAAGTGAAATAAAAAAAGAAGAATATTATAATTTTGATTTTCATAATACTTTAAAAAATATGTATTTGCATCCAACTAATTTTTTTAAGGAAAAAGAGCAAGAAAATTCTTATCAAATTTTATTAAGAACATTTGTATTATTTTATATTTTTTATTTATTAATTGTTAGTATTATTGGATTAATTTTGAAACAGATTAATTTAATCCAATTTTTAACTAACTTTGTTGTTGGTGTTGTTTTTTCTGTTTTTTTAATATTTGTATTTTCAGGAATGATGCACTTTATTTTAATACTTACTGCAACAAAGGGAAGTTATTTTAATACTTATAAAGCTTCAATTTATACTTTAATTATTTGGGTTTTTTACAGCATTATTTTATCAATTATTTCAATTTTTTTACCATTTGATACATTAGGATTTCAACTTTTTTTAACCAATATCGCTGGTCAAGGATATACTGAAATAATTAAAGCTTCTCTAACTTTCTTAAAAGATAATCCACAGTCTTTATTGAGCATTATAATATCTTTAGTATTTTATACTCATATTATTGTTTTTGGAATTATGGCGTTAAAATACTTTCAAAAATTATCTAAAATAAAAGCTTCAGTTATTGTTATTTTAACAACTATTTTATTATTTCTTGCTCAGGTTTTAGTGATATCCTACATTGTATCAAAAACTAATTTAGCTAGCTAGTGGCATAAAATTATTAAACTAATGTTCCATTTAATAAGATTATTCTATAAAAATGAAAAAAGCGGTTAAAATTAAAATTAAAGGCACTGTTCAAGGAGTTTTTTTTAGAAGATTTGTTAAAGATAATGCAGATAGTTTAGGATTAAAAGGTTTTGTTAGAAATCTAAGTTCTGGAGAAGTTGAGGTTTTTGCTGAAGGTGAGATATCAGATATTGACAAGCTTTGCGAGCTTTGTAAAGAAGGCCCAAAACATAGTATTATAAAAGAAATATTAATTGAAGAACAACCTTTTCAAGATTTTAAAGAATTTAAAATCTTACACATATAATAAAAAGAACCATGTTCTTCTTACAAGAGATTCTATAAGAATCTCTGTACACAAATTCTTACGAATTTGTTGTATGACATCTCCTTTAAAGAATGCCTACGGTTTTCTTTAGAACTTTCACTTTAGATAAAGATATTTAAATCATTTTATTATAATATATAAATGGGAAGAGAGGAACAGATAGTTGATAATAGAATAAAAAAGATTGAGGAGTTAAGGAAATTAAAGGTTGATCCTTATCCCCATAAGTATAATTTTAAAAATAATGCTTTAGAAATTAATCAAAAATATAAAAAATTAAAGAGGGATAAAAAGACAAAAGACAAAGTGAGTGTTGCAGGAAGAGTTTTATTAAAGAGAGATTTGGGAAAAATATCTTTTGCAACTTTGCAGGATTCAACAGGAAAAATACAGCTAGTTTCTCAAGAAGGTGAAACTACTAAAAAAACTAGGGAATTTTTTAAAAAATATATTGATGCCGGGGATTTTGTTGGAATAGATGGTAATATAATAAAAACACATACTGGTGAAATCTCTGTACTTATAAAAAATGTTGAAATTTTAAGCAAGGCAGTTTTACCACTTCCTGAAAAATGGCATGGATTACAAGATGAAGATGAGAAATTCAGAAAAAGATATCTTGATATTTTAATAAATAATGAACTAAAAGAACTATTTATAAAAAAAGCCAAATTTTGGCAGATAGTAAGGAATTTTCTCTTGGAAAAAGGATTTGTTGAGGTGGAAACACCTGTTTTAGAAACGACTACGGGCGGCGCAGCTGCAATACCTTTTAAAACACACCATAACGCTTTAGACATTAATGTTTTTCTTAGAATTTCAATGGGCGAGCTATGGCAGAAAAAATTAATGGTTGCTGGTTTTGGAAAAACTTTTGAAATTGGCAGACAGTTTAGAAATGAAGGTATGGATATGGAGCATTTGCAAGATTATACACAAATGGAGTTTTATTGGAGTTATGCAGATTATAATGATGGTATGAAATTAGTGCAGGAATTGTATAAAAAAATTACAAAAGAAATTTTAGGAAAGCTAAAATTTGAAAGCCACGGGTATAAAATTGACCTTGGAAAAAAATGGGAGATATATGATTATGAAAAAACAATAAAAAAATATACAGGAATTGACATTTACAAAGCAGATTATAATATTATAAGAAACAAGCTTGACAAACTTAAAGTTGAATATAAAAATAATGATAACAGATGGAAGCTTATTGACGCGTTATTGAAATACTGTAGAAAAAAAATTGCAGGTCCAGGATTTTTAATAAATCAGCCTGCTGAAATTTCTCCTTTGGCAAAAAGAAATTCTAAAGATCCAAGAAAAGTTGAGCAGTTCCAAGTTATAATAGCAGGAACAGAGCTAGGGAATGGCTATTCTGAATTAAATGATCCAATAGATCAAGAAAACAGATTTAAAGAACAAAGAAAATTAAAAGAACAGGGAGTTTCAGAAACTCATGAGCATGACGAAAGTTTTGTTGAAGCGCTGAAATATGGAATGCCTCCAACATGTGGGTTTGGATTTTCAGAAAGACTTTTTTCATACTTAGTAAATAAACCAATAAGAGAGTGTGTGATATTTCCACTTGTAAAACCAAAGAATTAAAATAAAAATGGCAAAACTAATAATAAAAAATAATATTAAGAAAGCTGTTGAAGAGCTTGATAAAGAGAAAAGCATAACTAGTGTATCAGCAGATGTTTCTATTGAACTTCAAAAGAGAATTGACGAATTAATGTTAAATGGAATTAAAAGAGCAAAGGCAAATAACAGAAGAACATTATTAGGAAGGGATTTGTAGAATTCCTATTATCTATCATAAATATTTTTACGATGTCCAACCTTCAAAATAATAATTGCCTTTTTCTCTCCTATAATATCTGCTATAACTCTCCAATCACCTATCCTTAGTTTAAATCCTTGAGTTTCAACTAATTTCTCAAAAAATCTAAATGGATTTTCTTTACAATCCTGAAGTTTATTCCAAATTCGTTCTTTAACTCTTGCTTCTAGTTTATTAAGGTCATGAAGAGCTTTTTTCTCTAAAACAAGTTTATACATTTTATAAACCTAGAATTTTCTTTGCCTCTGCTTCTGTATAGAATTCTCCTTTCTTAACTCTTTCTCTTGCTTCTTTAATTTCTAAGATAGTTTTCTGACTAAGTTTTGGTTTTCTCTCAGCAATTTTGACTAAGTAAATTAGTTTCCTGACCAGTTCGTCATAACTCTCATTTTTATATTGTCTGAATTGATCTAGTTCTTCTTTTGTTCTAGGGTTAACTCTTATTGTTGTTTCCATATACATATGTATATTTATGTAGATTATTTAAATCTTTCTATATTTAGAGTGTAAGAACAGAAACTCCCAACACATTTATAAAATCTATAT
>CAYHYE010000038.1:0-5271 GCA_964360755.1 Candidatus Woesearchaeota archaeon | reverse complement strand
ATTGGAAGATTACCTGGGTTTTTAGTATTAAATTTTATAGGAAATGGAATTGCAATTTCTGATAACTTTTTTTCACTTATATTATTTTTAGTTATATTGCTTTTTTCAATAATAGCTTTTATTTATAGGAAGAAACTTGAAAGATTTTTTAATAAACTTTTTAAATTTAATTTTTAACTTTATTTTCAATTTTTTTAATCCTAAAAAAATCCACTATCTTTAGATAGTGGTTGGTTTGTAGTGGATTTTTTGGGAATCTAAAAACCAAAATAAACTCCACACTTTAGTGTGGAGTAACACTCAAGATTTTTTGATATCCAGTATATTTCCAGAGGGCTTTTGGAATTTTTATTGAGCCGTCTTTCTGCTGATTATTTTCTAAAATTGCAACCATTATTCTTGATGTTGCTAAGGCAGTATTATTTAATGTATGAACAACTTGCCTTTCTCCCTTTTTTCTTACAACTTTTATATTATGATCTCTAGCTTGATAATCTGTTATATTTGATAAAGACATTACTTCACCATAAGATTTAGTTGTTGCACGCCATACTTCTAAATCTGCACTTCTATGCTTCCATTTTGCTAAGTCTCCTGTACAAATTTCAACAACTCTATAAGGAAGTTTTAATTCTTTTAAAATCCCTTCAGAATTTTTTAGTAATTCTTCATATAATTTTTCTGATTGTTCAGGTAAACAGAAAATAAACTGCTCTACTTTGTTAAATTGATGTGTTCTCCACAAACCTTTTTCATTTATTCCATGGCTTCCAATTTCTTTTCGAAAACACATTGAATAAGAAAAATATTTTTTTGGGAGTTCTTTTTCATTAAAAACATGGTTTTTATGCATTGCCATTAATGTATGTTCTGCTGTTCCTATCAAAGCTAAATCACTATCTTTGATTTCATATATAGAATTTGCAAAACTTTCATTACCTTCTGATGTTGTCAAAATTTCTTTTTTTATTATTATAGGAGTCTCTATATATATGTATTTCTTTTTTTTCATATAATCAATTGCAAATCTTATCAAAGCTTGATTTAATATTGCTAATTCATTTTTTAGATAATAAAAGCCATTTCCAGAAGTTTTTGCAGATTCATCAAAATCAGCAATTTCAAGTGCTTCACAAAGTTCAACATGATTTTTTATCTGAAAAGCAAATTTTGGTATTTTTCCAAATTTTTTTATTTCTGTATTATCAGAAGCATCTTTTCCCTTTGGGGTTTTCTTTGAAATAATGTTAGGCAGAGAATTCAAAATTTTGTTTGAATATTCTTTAAGATTTCCAGCTTCTTCCTCTGCTTTTTTTATTTTTTCTGGAATTGATTGCGCTTCTTTTATAAGTTCTTTAGCTTTTTTTTCATCCTTTATTTTTTTTGCTTGATTAATCTCTTCAGAAATTTTGTTTCTCTTAGCTCTTAGATTATCTACTTCTTGCTTTTTTTCCCGCCACTTTTTATCAAGATCAAGCAATTTATTAACTTCTTTAACATCTTTTCCAGCCCTTATTTGATTTTTTTTAATAAGTTCAGGATTTTCTCTTACTAAGTTTATATCAAGCATATTCTATATTGTTTTGCAATATATATAAAACTTTTCAAGAATGTTTTTAAGAAAACAATAAGCTTTTTAAATTAGGTTTTTTAGTTATTCTGTCACTACACTTGGCTGTAGTGATTTGGATAGCTCACATGCGGCGTGGGCTGTCCTCCTAAACATTTTTAAACCATTTTTTACCTTAATATTCATGGTACAAGTCGTAAGAATAAAATTGAGTAGTATTAATATTGAACAATTAAATGAAATTATAAATATTATTAAAGAGGTCTCTAAAAAGGCAGGTGTTGTTTTGAAAGGACCTATTCCTTTACCTACAAAAAGACTTAAAGTTACAACTCGAAAATCTCCATGTGGAAGCGGAACAGCTACATTTGATAGATTTGAAATGAGGATACATAAGAGAATAATTGATCTTCCGAGTAATGATAAAGTTTTACATTCTATTATGAGGCTTCCTATCCCAAAAAGCGTTAACATAAAAATAGAAATGAAGGGATAATTTTCATAAATAGACACTTTAAATTATATTTTATATTATAGATTTGTTTTTAAATTAAGACACTTATAATTTTCTATGAATAAAAAAGGATTATTTGTTGTCTTGGAAGGTGATGATGGAAGTGGAACAACTACTCAGCTTCAACAAACTGCTAATTTATTAAGACATAATTTTGGTTTTAGTAATATTTTAACTACAATAGAACCTTACAAGTATGGAGAGGTAAAATCTACATTAAGATCAAGAAACCTTTCTCCAGAAGAGCAGCTTGAGCTTTTTGTTGGTGATCGTATATTACATGGAAAAGAGATTTTGATTCCAAATTTAGAAAAAGGAGTTGCTGTTGTTAGTGATAGATATTTTATTTCTACATTTGTTTATCAAGGAGTACAAGGAATTCCTCGCGATAGAATAATGGACGCAAATTATCATTCTTTTATACCTGTCCCTGATATTACTTTTATTCTTAATGTTAGTCATAGGGTTGCAACTAAGAGATTATCTAATAGGCATGCATTAGACAAATTTGAAAGGGACGATGAAATCAGAGAAAAACGACTTCAAATGTATCAAACCTTTGTTGAATATGCAGAAAGATTTCCTAGCTTCTTTGGAAAAGTTGTTAATATAAATGGGAATGCAATTATTGAAGATGTTAGTGATGAAATTAGGGTTAATTTGAAAAAATTTTTAGAATCTAAATAATAACTTAAATTTTAATCCTATGATCTGGCAGTTTTTTAGAATGGACATCTAATCTTCCTTCTTGTAGACATTTCCAACAAGTGTGAACGCCACCATTTTTCTCTTTTATAATTCTTGTATCTTTACAATCAGGACATTCTGTACTTGTCTTTGGAAGAGTTGGTCTTTCGTTTGGTCTTAAGTCATTATAGTCCATTTTCTTATTTAACCTTTTAGTTTATATATTTATTTCATTTTTGGGTTTTTTAATTATTGTGGCGATCTAGTTTTTAAAATTTTATATATAAAAACTGGACCTGCCGGGAATCGAACCCAGGTCTATTCGTTGCAAACGAATCATTCTACCACTAGACTACAGGCCCAATATTAAATTTCTAATATGAGAATTTGTTTTTAAATATATTGTTTTTAGAAATTTAATCGTATTCCTAAATAGAACCTTTTTTCTCTTTTAGATATATTATTCCATGATATATTTTATTATAGTGAAAGTTAATTATTTCTGATTAGTTCTACATAGCGTTATATAGTTTAGACTGTAAATTAAATTTTTAGAAGTTATTGACGTTCAGTCTCTGGGGATTCTAGAACATATTTCTTAGATTGTACATAAGCTCTTATCTTTTCTAAGCCACTAGTAATATCTCTCTCCATTTGGACTTTTTCTTCTTTACTCATACATCCATAGAATACATCATGAATTCCAAGAAATCTAGCACTTATAGAACTTCCTTCTTCATAGCTTAAATTAACATCATTATTAGATATTGCTTCACTTAATTCTGAAATTATTTTCTGAACTAGGGGAGAAGCTTTATATAAAATTCTGAGAGTATTTCCTATACTATCTCCTCCTAAAAGGTATTGTTTAATATCCTGTTTAGACATTTTGATACCATGTTTAGCCATTTTGTTTTAATTAAAGAGTAGTATTTAAATATATTGTTTTTAGAAATTTAATCTAACCAAGCTTCAACAAGGATAGCTTTTTTCTTAATTAAATTCTTTAGTTTTTTACCAATATTAAGCTCATTATTATGAATATCCATAACAAATTGACTCATTCCTGAAGCAAAATAAGTTGGATAAATACATAATCCATAATGAATATTATTTAAAGTAATTCCTTGAATTAATGTTGGTAGTTCTCCAATAATATAAGTAGCAAGTTTATCTACTTTATTTTTATCTTTTATAACTCTTCCCTTCTTTCTCATATATTTTCTAACAAAATATAATACAGCCGATTTAAATTCACTATCTTTTTTATATTCATCTTCTAAAAAACTCCTTATTTTAAGATAATTTACACTTTCTTCTACATCACTCCATTTATAAATCATCACCTTATTTTTATTTTCATTAGATAAATTTTCAATCGCTTCTTTAAACATTTTTTCAAATTCATCTCCAACTTTTTTAGCTCTTTTTTCTGATTTAGCCCTACTATATTTATCTAAAATCTCATAATTTACTATATTAAGTTTATCAGCAATAATGACAGCTACTTTTTCTTTTGTGTTACGAACAGCCCATTTTAGATAATTAAAAGCCATCTCCTTTGTTAATTTCTTATTGCTTATACTTATTCCAATAAAAATATTATATTTCTTCTTATAAATATCTTCTGCGTCTGCACCAAAGAAACGCATTTTTCTTTCAGATTCCCAAACATCCTTTGGTATAGAAATTATTTCTTTATTCATACTTAATTAAATTATCTTATATTTAAAAGACTTCCTTAATTAAAAAGTCTCTCTAATTTAATAGAGAACTATTCTAGTTCTCTGTGTGTTATCCAGAAACAAAGTTACCTCAATAAGATGAAGAACTAAGTTACATAAACAGTCACTTTTAATTCTTCATTCTTTTCATTTCGAACATGCTGATAATAAGAATTCTCTTTTAATGAAGTTCTAACTCTTTCAGAAACACGCTCATCAAATAAACAACTAATTAGATCTATTATTTTATCTTGATTAAAGGATTCTTCAATTGATGTTTTTCCATCATTTGATTTCAAAATTCCAGTTTTATCATCATAAGGATAATACTCGCGTGTTAAATTTTGGGAATTTATTATAATACGTTTCATTTATAGAAATAAACTTGGTATTTTTTAATAATTTGTATATTAAATCTGTCTTTGTATTTTTAATTTAAAAATAAAAAGTATGCAAGACTTGTTGTAATTTTTAATTAGGAGGTGATCCATCTGCAGGTTCCCCTACAGATACCTTGTGACGACTTAACCTACCTTGTCTTACATAGTTTCGAATCAAAAGAGCCTCAACAGTGCAAAACTCGGTTGGTTTGACGGGCAGTGTGTGCAAGGGACAGGGACTTATTCACCGTTCATTGCTAATAAACGATTACTACGGATTCCGGCGTCACGAGGCTGGGTTACAAGCCTCGATCTGAACTAGGCTGGATATTAAAAGATTAGCTTCTCCTTTCGGAGTTGCATCCATTTGAATGCAGCATTGCCGCGCGCGTGTAG
>CAYHYE010000037.1:0-5335 GCA_964360755.1 Candidatus Woesearchaeota archaeon | reverse complement strand
GTATTTGGAAGTTTTGATAAATTTAAAGAAGAATTTACAAATGCTGCAGTTTCAAGATTTGGAAGCGGCTGGGCATGGTTAATAATAGACAATAAACAAAAACTAAAAGTAATTTCAACTCCAAATCAAGACTCGCCTTTAATGGATGGAAATATTCCTTTGTTAGGATTAGATGTCTGGGAGCATGCATATTATTTAAAATATCAAAATAAGCGAGCAGATTATATTGCAGCTTTTTGGAATATAATTAACTGGAAAAAAGTTGAAGAACTTTATGAAGAAAACAGTAGGTATATTTAAAGGAGATGTCATAAGAAGAACCTTGGTTCTTTTTATAAGGGAAAGTTATACAACAAATTCGTAAGAATTTGTGTACAGAGATTCAAAGAATCTCTTGTAAAGAAAACAGTAGTTATTTAAAGGGAAAGTTATAAAGAAAACCGTAGGTGTTCTTTAAATGACAGACCAACATCACTTAAACGATTTATTAGAAAGATTAAAGTGGCGATTTAACTTTGAAGAAATTGAATGTAGTGAAATTAAAAAATACGAACTGCTTCTTATTGCAAGTGAAATAAATCAATACATTAAAGAAATGGATGGTAGAGTTGAAAGATATGAAGTTTATAGTATACTTAGAAATGAACTTAATAGAAAAACAGTAAATAAATTATTTAAATATCTTGAAGGATTTAATTGGGGAAAATTAATGGAAAAAAAATATAAAGCCCATATATAACAAAATAGTTAAATTTATAACTAATTAAATGTCTTTAGTTTTATGGAAAGGAGAAGTTTAGATCTAATTTCAACTATATGCGCAGAATTCATAAGAGAAAATATGGAAGTAGCAAGAAGAATAGACGAAAATGGAAATGATAATGATTCTCTCTTGGAATTAGCAAGTATGGCTTTAGATGTTATAGAAGAAAATGATTTAAATCCTAGTGATCAAGAAGCTTTTGGATATGCAATAAGTATAATTTTTAGTGAATCTCAAAGAATAAAATTAATAGATTATACTTATACGGTTTCAGATCCTGATCCTGCCTACTTAAATTGGGTAGCAGGAATATCAAAAGGGGTTTTGCCTAAAAAAAGGAAAGAAATAAATACTAATTATCATTTAAACTAAGATGGAACAAATTCAAAAACAAGAAATAACAAAAGACATACCAATAGCTGAAATCCTAGCTATGCATCCTGATAAAGCCCATCTTCTTAGTGAAATTCTTATGGAATTTGGAATTCATTGTGTTGGATGCGGAGCAAGTACATTTGAAACTTTACAAGAAGGAGTTTTAGGACATGGTTTTTCTGAAAGTGATTTAAATAAATTAATATTAGATTTAAACAAAGCAATAAATCTAAAAATGGAAGAAAAACCTAAAAAAGAAATTAAAAACTTTTCCTTAAATGTAACAAAAAAAGCTGTGGAAAAAGTTAAACAAATAATTGGATCAGAAGGCAAAGGAAAAGATGTTTTAAGAGTTAGTGTTTTAGCTGGAGGATGTTCAGGATATACTTATGATTTGGAATTGGTTGAACAAAAAAATGCTCCAAAGTCAGATTTAAAATTCAAAGAAGAGGGTTTGGAAATTTCAATAGAGCGGGATTCTTTAGAATATTTAAATGGAATTAAAATAGATTTTATTGATACTTTAAAAGAGTCTGGATTTAAATTTATAAATCCAAATGCAACAAAAGAATGCGGTTGCGGAAAAAGTTTTAGTTAAAACTTTTTGATTAATAATTTTCTTAGAAATAATTAACTTACCGAAACATTTATAAATAAGTAAGACTATTCTTACTAATGGAAGGAATTAGTATAACAAAAATAAGTTCTAAAGGACAAGTTGTAATTCCATTAGAGATGAGAAAGGATTTAAAGGAAGGCGATAAATTAGTGGTTATTAGAAATTCAGATCAAATAATTTTAAAAAAAACTGATAAGTTTGACAAAAATATTAAGGAAGATTTAGAGTTTGCAAAAAGGACTGAAGCTGCTTGGAAAGAAATTGGAAAAGGAAAATACACTAAATTAAGTATTAATGATCTTATTGAAGAAATCAGAAGCCTAAAATAAATATGGTAAAGGGGGTTGTAAGATCAGAAAATTTTCTTAGACAACTAAAAAAAATAGATAAATCATATTTAAATAGAATTGAAAAACTAATCATCAAAATCATTAATAATCCTGAAATTGGTAAACCAATGAGATTTAATAGGAAAGGAACAAGAGAAATCTATCTTAGTTCATTTAGATTATCGTATGCATATAATAAGACTCAAGATATTTTATATTTGCTAGATATTTATCATAAGAATAAACAATAAAGAATTTGACAATAGTGTAGTTATTTATTTCTTTTTATGAAAATTCCAAAAGATTTATATATTGGTATATACTAAGTATATACATGGAAATTGAAGAAAAAATCATAAGAATTCCAAAAATGTTTGGTAATGGTGCCCATGTATTTGTACCAAAAAACTGGATTGGAGAGCAAGTTATATTAGTTAAACAACCGAAGAAGGATTTTAAAGCTAGAATAATACAGGTTTTAGAACCATATCTTGAAAATATTTTAGGAGCTTATTTATATGGTTCATACGCTAGAACAGAACAAAATGAATATTCGGATATAGATCTATTTATTATCTCAAATAAAAAAATAATTATTAAAGAAAAAGGATTTGAAATAATATCCTTGGAAGAAAAAAATATAGAAAATGCTCTAAAAATAGAGCCATTGTTAATTTATTTAATTCTTTCTGAAGCAAAGCCAATAATAAATTCAAAATTATTGGAAGAATTAAAAAATAAATATCATCCAAAATTAAGTGATTTTAATGAATTTTTTAGATTAACTAAAGAAATGATAAAAGTAAATTTAGAATTTCTAAATTTAGAGAAAGGAGATTATATTTTAGGAAGTGCAGTTATTTATTCTCTTGTTTTAAGATTAAGGGGGATTTATTTCATTAGATCTTTATTAAAAGCAGAGCAACATTCCAACAAAAGTTTTAAAAATTGGGTGAGAAAAGAGCTACCAAGAATCGATTTTAATAAAATTTACGATTCATATATATTTGCAAAAAATGATAAAAAGACAAATTTAAAAATATTAGTAAAAGACCTAAGAATATTAATGGATTTTCTTAAAGAACAAATTTCAATATTAGAAAATGACAAAAAGGGAAAAGAGGCTTAAGAAAGGAATAGAATCTTTAAAAGAGCAAAAAAAGATTCATGAAGAAAAAAGAAAAATTGCCAAAGAATTAGGAGAAGAAGAGCTGGTTAGGTATTATGATAAAGAAATTAAAAAATTCGAATTTGAAAGTTTAAAGAAGAAAGGTAAATTAAATAAATAATTAACTATGGGAAATATATGTATTTTTGGAGATAGTATAACTTGGGGCACTTGGGACCCACTTGGTGGTGGTTGGGTATCTCGTTTAAGAAGTTATATTGAAAATAAAGATTTATACATAGAAACGTATAATTTAGGTGTTTCTGGTGATAATATAACTGATTTATTACAAAGGTTTGAGGTTGAATCCAAGGCTAGAGAACCAAAGTTAATTATAATTGCTATTGGAACAAATGATTCTCAATATATAAATGAAAAAGGCAATTATCAAATTCGACCAAAAGATTTTGAACTTAAACTAAAAAAATTAATTGAATTATCTAGGAAATTTACTAATAAATTAATATTGTTAACTCCCAACAAAGTTGATGAATCAAAAACAACTCCAGTCCTTTGGGATAATACAAAATACTATGATAATGAAAGTATTCAAATTTATAGAAAAATAATTATACAATCTTGCAAAAAAAATGATATTCTTGTTATTGATGTTTTCAATTTATTAGATAATAATGAATTTTATGATGGTTTACATCCAAATTCTAAAGGCCATCAGAAAATATTTGAAGTAGTAAAAAAATTTCTTGAAGAAAAAGATTTATTGAACAAGATTAGTGGTTAGTTCAACTTCCTATTCAAGCACCCATGCATCTATTTCTTATCTTTATATTATGAATGATGTTTTTATAGGAAAAGGTAAATTGTTAGGAAAAGGAGTTTATGCTAATAGGGATTTTAAGAAGGGTGAAATTGTTATTAAGTATAATCTCAAACCAATAACTAAAGAAGAATACAAAAATCTAAATAAGAGAGAAAAGATTTTTACTCACATACATTTTGGCCAAATATATCTTTACTCAGTGCCAGAGTGTTATGTTAATCATTCATTTAATGGAAATGTATATCAAGATCTAGTAGAAAAATGTGATATTGCTCTCCGTGATATTAAAAAAGGTGAAGCAATAACTGTGAATGCAATAAAGGATGATTCTCCTTAAATTATTTCTTCTCTTTAAAATTCAGCACACATCCATTAATGCAATATCTTTTTCTTGTTGGCATTGGACCATCATTAAAAACATGACCTAAATGTCCTCTACATTTAGAACAAATAACTTCTGTCTTTCTCATAAAAAAAGAATTGTCTTCTTTTAGCTTAACAGCTCCTTTTTTTGCATCAAAAAAACTTGGCCAGCCCGTTCCAGAATCAAATTTTGTTTTAGAATCAAATATAACTTGCCCACAGCTAGCACACATATAATTTCCTGTTTTCTTATTAAAATTAAGTTCACTTGAAAAAGGCTTTTCAGTGCCTCCTTCTCTTAGAACATGTTGTTGTTCAACAGTCAATTTTTTATTTTTTGTTAATTTCATTTTTAAGTTTAATTTTATCGTAATTCAAATGGTTCTTTTAACTGTTCAAATTCTTCTTTTGTTGGAAACTTTAATTCTCTCATCAAGAAAGAATTATTCAAATGCAGGAAAATGACTATAACTAACACTAATTAATACATCGTTTCTATCAGGATATTTTTTTAAAAGTTGATGAAATCTCTCTCTTGAATAATCATTCAAGTGCTTACCTATAACCTCATCAAAATCTAAATCTTTTTTAGGCCCCATTAAGAATAGTCTCAATGTATCATCAATTGATCTCTGCAGATTTTTTGATATACCTATTACAAGATATGGAAGATTTTTTTCAAGATCTTTCACTTTTACAAAACCCATAGCATCAGTAAGTATTAATCTGTCTATATCTTCTTCACTAATTCCAGTTTTTCTTTTAATATAGCCACGCGTATCTGGTGCATGTAAGTCTGCTAATGCTTCTTCATATGGTAATCTAAAAAGTTTAGCTAATTCTTGAAGATAAAAAAGTGTTGGGTACTTAACAGGATCCTCTACTACAATCTTTCCTGCATTTTCCCGTAATACCAACCACGTTTTAGGACTACGTT
>CAYHYE010000036.1:0-5461 GCA_964360755.1 Candidatus Woesearchaeota archaeon | reverse complement strand
AGAAAAGTTCAAAAAAGACATTTTTTCTGAATAAACTATTCGGACAATTATCGGAAATTAATTACTTTTCGGACTTTGTTTAAGACAACTAAACATTTAAAAAGCATTTTTTCTCTTTAAACTAATGGGATTGATGAATGCTAGGAAACTTATGAAAAGAAGACGTAAATTTAGATGGAGTGATAGAAAATATAAAGTTAAAGCTCTCCAACTAAATATTAAAGCAGATCCTTTAGAAGGATCTAGCCAAGCCAAAGGATTAGTAACTGCAAAAGTTCAAAAAGAAGCAAAACAGCCAAATTCTGCAATGAGAAAATGCTGCAAAGTTCAATTAAAAAAGAATGGAAAATTTGTTACTGCTTTTATTCCTGGAAACTTAGCTCAAAGATTTATTGATGAACACGATGAAGTGTTAATTGAACGTATTGGCGGTAAGCAAGGCCGTACTAAAGGAGATATTCCAGGAGTAAGATTTCAAGTTATACAAGTAAATGATCAGCCTTTAAGATTGCTAGTTAAAGGTAAAATAGAAAAAGGTAGAAGATAAATTTAAAATGACAGAACAAATTTTAGAAAAGCAAGAAGAAAAAGTTTTTGGGTTGTATAATATAAAAGAAGTAAAAGTAAATGATTTTGGACTGCAAAATGCAATTAATTTAAAATATAAATTAGTTATAAAATCTAGAGGAAGAGCTAGGGAAAGATTTTCTAAAGTAGATGTAAATATTATTGAAAGATTAATTAACCTTGTAAGTGTTCCAGGTCATAGAGGAAAAAAACATAAAATTATAACAGGTTGGGCTTCTGGTAAATACAATAAAAATGCAAAAAATGTTCTAGAAGCTTTTAAAATTATAGAAGAAAAAACAAAACAAAATCCAATACAGATTTTAGTTAAGGCAATAGAAAATGCCTCTCCAAGAGATGAAGTAACAATGATCCAATATGGCGGAGCTAGATATCCGCAAGCTGTTGATTCCTCGCCTTTAAGAAGAGTTTCTTTAGCTTTAAGAAATATTGTTCATGGAGCTTATGACAAATCATTCAATAAAAAAAAGAAATTTCGTACTGCTTTAGCTGAGGAAATTACAGCTGCTTCAAACAACTCTTTAGATTCTGTAGCAGTTACAAAAAAGAACGATCTTGAAAAACAGGCTGATGCTGCAAGATAAAAATAGTACAATTAAATTTATATATTAGCCTTTATAAAAAAAAGAATGACAGAAACAACAATTGAAGGTATTCTTGAAGTAGAACGTGAGAAAGTAGGATATTCTACTACTAGAGAAACTAAGAGAGTTACAGGAGAAGTTGTAAGTTTAGTTGATAAAGAAATCCATTTTCCTTCAGCAACAGGATGGAATAAAGATATATATCTTCCTGGAGTCTCTATAACTCTTAAAAATGAAAGAGGAAAAGATAAAGTTGATTTTCCTAATTTTCCGAGTGAATTATTACGAACAGACCAGTTAAATTTAATTGGACATAAAATTGATTATTGTCATGAATATGAAGTCTTTGATGATGACTGTCCTACTGGAGTTGGGAGTACTTTACTATATACTAATAAATATTACTTAAGAATATTAAGCGGTATTTTAAAGGGTATTAAACTAGAAAGAGAAGTTGTAAATTAATTGATTAAATACTTCTATAATTATACAAAACTTTTATATAAATATTTTTATTAATTAATTTATGGCAAAAGAACAAGCAATGTTTGGAGCAGGATGTTTTTGGGGTGTGCAATTTGTATTTCAAAAAACTCATGGTGTAATAAAAACCGATGTTGGTTATTCTGGCGGGAAAATGAAAAATCCATGCTATGAAGATGTTTGTACAGGAGAAACTGAACATGCAGAAGTTGTCCACATTATTTTTGATCCTTCAAAAATAAGTTATAAAAAATTATTAGATATTTTCTGGAAAAGCCATGATCCTACAACTTTAAATATGCAGTGGCCTGATGTTGGAAACCAGTATAGAAGTGTAATATTTTATTATAATAATGAACAGAAAAAAACAGCTGAGAAATCAAAAAATGAATGGCAGAAAAAAACTCTGAAAAAAATAGTAACACAAATTTTCAAAGCCATGAAATTTTATAAAGCAGAAGACTATCATCAAGATTATGTAAAAAAGCACGGATCCAACTCCTGCCACATTGCAGTTAATCCTTATTTATGAAATAAATGAAAAATTAGATATAATAACATTTAAAAACTATTTTGGTTAATCATTATAATTCTGAGGTTTTTATTCCTAGGATGCTGGATTCATAAAAACCCGCAGGATGTTTTTATATGGCAGAAGAAAAAAGTTTACAAAAAATAGAGAGATTAATAACTAATCAAAAGAATATTAGAAATATAGCGACGAGCGCACATATCCATCATGGAAAAACAGCGATGACTGATAATCTTCTTGCTGCTGCTGGAATGATGGCTACAAAAAATGCCGGAAATTTAGAAGAAGGAATGGCAACTTGGCAGCATGCTGATGAACAAGAAAGATTAATGACAGTTGACGCAGCAAATGTATCTATGGCTCACGAATTTAACAGTGAGGAATTTTTGATTAATTTAATTGATACTCCAGGACATGTTGATTTTGGAGGAAATGTTACAAGAGCAATGAGAGCTATTGATGGAACTGTTGTCTTAGTTTGTGCGAGCGAGGGAATCATGCCACAGACAGAAACAGTCTTGAAACAAGCTTTGAAGGAAAGAGTCAAACCTGTTTTATTTATTAACAAAGTTGATCGTTTAATTAAGGAATTGAAAATGACTCCAGAACAAATGCAGGAAAGGTTCATAAAAATTTTCCACAATTTCAATGAATTAATAGAAAGAATTGCAGAGCCAGAATATAAAAAAAAGTGGCAGGTTGATATTAAAGATGGTAGTGTTGCATTTGGTTCTGCAAGAGACAACTGGGCATTATCTCTCCCATACATGCAAAAAAAAAGGGTCTCGTTTAAAGATATTTTTAAACTTTACGAAATGTCAGAAGATAAAAGAAAGGAATGGACATGGAAAAATGCTCCACTTTATGAAGTTCTTCTTGATATGGTTATAAAACATCTTCCAAATCCTATTGAAGCTCAAAAATATAGGATTCCAAAAATATGGCATGGAGATATTGAAACTGATTTTGGAAAAGGACTTATTAACTGTGATAGAAATGCAGAAACAGCATTTATAATCACAAGAATTGTAATTGATCCTCGGTCAGGAAAAGAAATTGCTGCTGGAAGATTATTTTCAGGAAAGCTAGAACCTGGAATGGAAGTTTATTTGAACAATGAAAAAAGAGCACAAAGAATACAGCAAGTATTAGTTTATAATGGAATAAAACCAGAGCAAGTTGAAATAATTTCTGCTGGAAATATTTTAGCTATTGCTGGAATTAGTGCAGATGTTGGAGAAACTATAACTATAAAACCACAAACTACATTTGAAGAAATAAGACATATATTTGAACCTGTAATTACAAAAGCAATTGAACCTAAGAAAATAATTGATCTCCCAAAACTTGTTGATCTTTTAAGGAAAGTAAAGAAAGAAGATCCAAGTTTAAAAATTGAAATTAATGAAGAAACAGGAGAGAATTTAATTTCAGGAATGGGAGAATTACATTTAGAAATTATAGAAAACAGAATAATAACTGAGAAAGGGTTAGAGATAAAAACTTCTAACCCTATCGTTGTTTATAGAGAGACTGTTATAAGAGAATCTGAACAAGCAGAAGGAAGATCTCCAAACAGACATAATTCTTTCTTCATAATAGTTGAGCCTTTAGAAGATGAAGTTTATGATGCAATTAAAAAAGGGGATGTTCCTGAAAGAAGATATAAAAAAAGAGACGATCAAATGGTTAAAATTTTAATTGCTTTGGGAATTTCAAATGATGAAATAAGAAATTATAGAGATGTTTACAAAGGAAATGTTCTTCTTGACGAAACTCGGGGAGAAGTTCATATGATTGAAGTCATTGATTTAATAATGGATGCTTTTGAACATGTAATGGACGCAGGGCCTTTAGCAAGAGAGCCTTGTATGAAATTAAAAGTAAGATTAGTTGATATAAAACTTCATGAAGATGCAATTCATAGAGGGCCTGCACAAGTTTATCCTGCAATAAGAGATTCTATTTCAGATGCTATGAAGAATTCTGGATTAACATTATTTGAACCTTTACAAATTCACGTTATTGAAGCGCCAAACGAATTTATGAGTTCTGTTACTAAATTAGTTGCAACAAAAAGAGGACAGTTGATTGATGTTAAACAAGATGAATTTGGAGTTGAAATCAAAGCAAAACTTCCTGTTGCTGAAATGCTAGGATGGTCAAGTGATTTAAGATCTGCTACAGAAGGAAGAGGAACTAATTCTTTATTAGATCAAAGTTTTGAAAAAACACCAAGAGAACTTCAAAATGAAGTTGTGCGCAAGATACGTGATAGAAAAGGACTTGCAGAGAATCAATAAATTTATATTTACATCCTATAGCTAGATAATTTATCTAACAATCTTAATATATCATCTCTTAAAGCTTTTATTCTTTTAATAACCTCTTTTGTTTCCTGAATAGAAATATCTTTAGCATAGTAGTTAATTCCATTTCTTATTTTTCTTAATTCATTAAATTCATCTCCCATAGAGCTTTCATTTAATATTTCTTTTAAGAAATATGTGTAGCATTCATGGTTATAAACTTTATACCCTTTTGTTATTGCTAAAGCTTCTAATAGTTCTCTTAAAGAATCATACAAAAGGGATATTTTAGAACCTGCTGTTACTTCATCCAGTTCGAGTTTAATTTCTGAGTCAAGCTTGTTTTGGCTGGTTTTCTTTAGAGATTCTATTAATTCTCTATCTTCTTTTACTTCTTTGACTATTCTTTTTTTAAGGCATTCTTCAAAGTCCATTATAATTTCAATCTTCCATCTAATTTATACCCGTTTATTATATTGTTTGCTAATTCTTTATTTTTTATTTTAGATATAGAATCAAAAAAGAATAACTGAGTTTTTCTTTTGATAGTATTCTCAAATTTTGTAATATTAATTTCCTTTTTATGCCCAATTATGCAAATATCTACATCAGAATTAATTTTTGTTTCTGCTTTTGACAAAGATCCAAAAAGAATAATAGTGGGATTTGTAAGATTTTTATTTAGGAATTGTGTTAATTCATTTAATTTTATCTTCCAATAAATTCTTGAAAGGTCAATAAACAAATCGCTGTTTTTATCTGCATAATAAAAAATATAATTTCTATCTTTCTCAATAACTAATAATCTCTCCTTATTATATTCAAGAAGTTTTTTTGAAGCTGTTGGAGGCGAAATCTTTGTTAATCTAGAATATTCTCTCACGCTTATTCTTCTATAACAATCTTCAAAAAACGGTTTTAAGTTGTTAATTATTTCTAACATATGTTAAATAATATTAACACTA
>CAYHYE010000035.1:0-5779 GCA_964360755.1 Candidatus Woesearchaeota archaeon | reverse complement strand
CTTCCAATCATAAATAAAACAAAATCAGATATTATTAAACCAAGAGTAGAAAAAACCAATATTGTCCAAATTGGCATTAAACCATTAATAGCAAGAAAAGAAAGAGTAATAATAGTAGCTTCCCCTCCAAACAATCCGCCAAAAAAAGAAATAATTTCAGGATAATCTGAAAAAATAGTTAATAATTTTTCAACTAATAGCATAAATTACTAAGTTAAATAGGTTTAAAACACTTTATTAAACATAATTACCAGCTGTCATCATCAGATGGCTCATTGTCTGAGTCGTCATCATCACCATCTTGGCCATCATCGTCATCAATAAAAGCTTCCTCCTCTTCTTCAAAAGATTGCTTCATATATAACACCTCAATTTAATTACATTTCTAAAAACATTTTCATTTTTTAAATCTTTCCTTCATATAAAGGGTATAAAAATATTATAAAAAAGTTTAAAAAGCTTATAAACTAGGATTTATAAAATTTGTGAAGTGCCTGTGGCGCTTTTATTCAACACTCCAAACGCATAGCCGACGTTGCGTAAATCTTCGCCATTGACATTCAGCCTGAAGTCGTCGTCCGAGTACCCAACAGCATCCAAGAGCACAAGTATTAAAGCAGGTCTTTCAACACTATCAAAATCACAAACCTTAACTCCCATAGGATAATTTTCCTTAGAAACTATTTGACTAAAAGCTTCTGCTGGTTTTTCAGTATGCTCTAAAACTCTTGCTAATCCGCCTTGTAAAAAAGTATCATAATCTTGAGGTCCTCTTTCAAAAGAATCATAATCTGCAAATCCAAAATCCCTTAACTGTTCTGAATCTGAAACAATATAAATTCTTCCCTTATCTACTTTTATGGGCTTAGCTCTGTTCAAATAAGATTTAAGTTCATCTTCATTAGTTACAGGATTTCCATTTTCATCTTTTGGAGGATTTGCAAAAACCCCTTCTGAAGTTTTTACTATTCTTCCAAGCTGTAGAAATTTAGGATATGAAGTTATTTCCATTCTTCCATCCTGCAACCATCTCGGATTGGAAATCATTCGCTTAACCCTATTTTCAAAATCATAAGAAGCAGCTAAAATAGATTCTGCAGTAGTTGGCTCCCTAAAATTTATTATTTCTCCTGTTTGAGGACGAGAATAAGATTCTTGTATTTTTGCAATATTATTTCTAAAATAATCTGGACCAAAAACGTCTAAGCTTGTGATTAACTCTTTGTCTCCTCTTAAAATTCTAATTAAATTTTTTATAGGTGCTTTGGGATTTGTCTCAATTAGTTCATATCCTGCTTCCATAATTTTCATAGAAAATACAAATATTTAAATTTTCCTATTTATAATATTATAAAACAACTTACAATTCTTTCTTTTGGGGTTTTATCTTAATGCTTTATCTGCAATATCTTTCCTATAATGAAATGCTCCAGGGATACTAATTTTAGAGACAGCTTCATAAGCTACTCTTTGCGCATCTGCAATTCCTTGTGAAGAATATCCTGTAACTCCCAAAACTCTTCCGCCTGATGTCAATATTTGATTATTATCTAGTTTTGTTCCTGCATGGAAGACTTTCGCTCCATTTACTTTATTTGCATCAGTTAATCCACTAATAACCAATCCCTTTTTGTAACTTTCTGGATAGCCTTGAGAAGCTAAAACAACACAACAAGAAGCTCCAGGATTAAATTCCATTCTCACTTGATCTAATCTTCCTTCTAGACTTAATAAGAGGGCTTTGTATAAGTCATTCTTTAGCATCATCATTGCAGATTGACATTCTGGATCTCCAAATCTTATATTACATTCAATAACTTTGGGTCCTTCTTTAGTCATTATCATTCCACTATATAAAAATCCTTTATATTCACTACCTTGTTCTTTCATCCTTTGAACAAGTGGAGTCATTATTTTTTCAGCAACATATTTTACAACCTCTACAGAAGCAATTGGTACAGGACCATAAGCACCCATACCGCCAGTATTAGAACCTTTATCATTATCCAAAAGAGGTTTGTGATCCTGTAAAGATATTTCTAATGGTGAAACTTTATTTCCATCAGATATTCCAAATATAGAAAATTCTTGTCCATATAACCTTTCAGCAATCAATACATCTGAACCATATTTCCTTGCATGATTTGTTATCTTTACTAATGCTTGATCTTTGGAATCATACACTGTAACTCCTTTTCCTCCTGTAAGACCTCTTGCTTTAATTACAATTCCATTTTGTGTTGATCTTTCATTAATCGCATTTATTGCTTCTTTTATAGAATAACACTTAACAGAGTTTGCTTGTGGTATATGTAATTCATTCATCAAATCAAAAGAGAAGAATTTATCAGATTCCAATAACGAAGCTCTTTGGGTTGGACCAAATATCATATTATACCCTCTATAATTAAAATAGTCTACGATCCCATCAGCCAAAGGTGTTTCTGGACCAACAACTACCATATCTACATTCTCTGCTTCAACTAAATTTACCAATGCTAAAAAATTATCCTTTTTTGATCCATCAATAGAAATATTTCTTCCTTTCTCTTCTTCTGTGCCTGCGTTTCCAGGAGCATATAATATTTCTGATATTTCATCACTTTGTCCTAATTTCCAACCTAAAGCGTGCTCTCTTCCACCAGATCCAATAATTAAAACCTTTTTCATTTCTTATCTTTCCTTTCATAAAATTAAATAAAAAAAGGGTTTTTAATAATTTATATAATAACTCTTTCAATAATTAACCTAAAATTTTACTATGCCTTAATTAAATCAAAAGAAGGTTGATTAGTATGATAAAATTCTAAACTATAATTAACATAATTTCTGTCATTAGAGTTATGTGATGTAATATCAAATGCTTTTTTAATAAGTGCTTGTAACATAGAATCCCTTAGTTTAAGATAACCGTCACAAGAAATTCTAGGAACAAAAGCACCATTAACAAAATTAAATCCTCTAAGATCTAAAGAAAAATGAATTTCCTTTGTAATAAAAGAACTTAAATCCTCTCCTTTAGACATAATATCTCTCCTACTAAAAACTAATTCCAAAAAATCTTTTCCTTTCTCGCAACCCGGAAGTTTTCTATCTTTTGGAAGAGCGTCATAAAGTTCTTCTAGTTTTTTCAAATCATAATCTCTAAAATTTTCCATTAAAAAATCATATTATTAATCCTTTTTAAACATTCCTACTTTCATTCTTCCACACTCTCAAGAATTACTTCTTCAACTTCAACAAGTTTTGCAACATCACCAACTCTGTCGCCATGGTTTAAATTAATTATTTTTACTCCCTGCGCAGCTCTTCCCATTATACGAATCTGCTTAAGCTTAGTTCTTATTGCCATTCCTTTTTTAGTTGTTACAACAATAGTATCTTTTTCGTCAACTTCTATAGTTCTTATAACTTTGCCAACTTTCTCTCCAGTTTTAAGATTTATAACTCCTTTTCCAGCTCTTCGAGTTAATCTATAATTATCAACGTCACTTCGTTTACCATATCCTCTATCAGTAATTGTTAAAATAGTTTTTTTAGTTTTTTCCATAGGAACTATTTCCATGCTTACAACTTCATCATCTTTTTCAAGTTTAATTCCTGTAACTCCATAACTTGCTCTTCCCATATTTCTAACTTCATCTGAATTAAATCTTATTGCCTGCCCATCAGCAGTCATAAGCATTACTTCTTGTTTATCCATAATTCTTTTTACATCAACAACACTATCAGAATTATCAGAAGGAAGATTAATTATCCTTACTCCAACATTTCTAGGTTTTGAAAACATATCTAATCTGATTTTCTTAACCATTCCTTTTTTAGTAACCATAAATAAATAATCCTTAAAATCCTTAACAGGCATAACACTAGAAACTTCATCGTCTTTAATATTTAATAAATTAACAATTGCCTGCCCTCTTCCATATCTCTGCATTTCTGGAACTTTATGTGATTTTAACCATAGTAATCTGCCTCTTTTAGTAAATAATAATAAATAATCATGAGTCGAACATGTTAAAACTTGCTTTACAAAATCATCTGTTGCTAAATCAGCTCCAATAACTCCTTTTCCTCCGCGCCTTTGTTCATGATAAGCTTTGAAAGGCATTCTTTTAATATATCCTTTTTCAGTAATAGTTATAATAACATCTTGTTTCAAAACAAGGTCTTTTTCTTCAATTTCTTTAACAGACTTTATTACTTTAGTCCTTCTTTCATCACCATAACTTTTTTTCAATTCATTAAGCTCTTTCTTTATAATTTTTAATATTTCCCTTTCATCACCAAGAATTATTTTTAATTCTTTTATTAATTCCTTTAAATCTTTTTCTTCTTTTTCTAATTTCTCCCTTTCTAAAGCAGTCAACTGCTTCAAAGTTATTTCAAGAATAGCTTCTGCTTGTTTTTTAGTTAAATCAAACTTCTTCTGTAAATTTTCACTTGCTTCTTGAAATGTTTTGCTTTTTTTAATAGTTTCAATAACTTTGTCAATTTGTCTTTGGGCAATCAATAATCCCAAAACAATGTGAAGTCTGTTCTCTGCTTTTTTTAAATCAAATTCATTTCTTTTTCTTACTATTTTTCTTCTATGTAAAATATAAGCATCTACAATCTGCTTAAGATTCATAGTTTTAGGAATACCATTATCCAAGGCAACAAAAACAGCATTGAATCTTGTTTGCAGATTAGTGCTTTTATATAGCCTATTAATTGTAAACTTAGGATCAACGCCTTTTCTTAGTTCAACAACAATTCTAACATTGCCTTTTGAAGATTCATCTCTTATATCAGAAACATCAACTAGTTTTTTATCTCTAGCAAGCTCTGCAATTTGTTTTACAAGTTCAGATTTATTTACTTGATAAGGGATTTCATCAATAATAATTGCTTCTTTAGTTTTTCCACTTTCTGTCTTAACATTTCCCCTTAAAGTTACAGCCCCTCTTCCAGTAGAATACATTTCAAGAAGATTTTCATTAACCATTATCCCTCCAGTTGGAAAATCAGGACCTTTAATATAATCTACAAGCTCTTTAATTTCAATTTGGGGGTTGTCAATAGTTGCGATAATTGCATCACAAACTTCTACAATATTATGCGGAGGGATATTAGTTGCCATACCAACTGCAATTCCAGAACTTCCATTAATTAATAAATTAGGAATTTTTCCAGGAAGTATCAAAGGCTCTTTCAAAGAGTTATCAAAATTGCCGACAAATTTTACAGTATCTTTATCAATGTCCTGTAAAAGTTCTAAAGAAATTTTAGCTAGTTTTGCCTCGGTGTATCTCATTGCAGCTGCTTCATCACCATCCATGCTTCCAAAATTTCCTTGCCCATGGATAAGTGGATATCTCAAAGAAAAATTCTGGGCCATCCTTACTAAAGAATCATAAATAGCAACATCACCATGGGGGTGGTATTTTCCCATAATTTCTCCAACAATTCTTGCTGATTTTTTTGTAGGTCCCTTATCTAAACCCATTTGATCCATTGCGTATAAAATTCTTCTATGAACAGGTTTCAAACCATCTTCAACAGAAGGCAGAGCTCTTGAAACAATTACAGACATTGCATAATCAATATAAGCTCTCTGCATTTCACCAGAAATTTCGCTATTGACTACTCTATCTTCTCCAATATCTTTAAGATTAATTTCAGATTTTTCTAAAGTCTCAATTTCTCCGCTTTCAACAGTATTTCCATTTTTAATTTCACTATCTCCATTCTCTTCGTCTTTGGAAATCTTTTCTTCAGATTCATCTTCTTCATCTTT
>CAYHYE010000034.1:2095-5974 GCA_964360755.1 Candidatus Woesearchaeota archaeon | reverse complement strand
CTCGGTGTGAACACAAAGATATGTTTTTGGGAAGAAAATTAATTTTTAATTAATTATTTAACTGATCTTTCTAAACAATATCTTTTAATTATCTCTTTTTTACTAATTCTCCCTTCCTTATTTCCAGCTCGATTACAAGATAAAAGATCATCTAAGGTTGCATCATGCCCGCTACATCCAGTCCTTTCTACCCTCTCCAAACGTGTTGGAAGTTCTTGCATTCCTTCATTGCCATATTGTTCTTTATAATATTCCTTAAATTCTTCTAAAGACATACCATATGTTGTTGGGGCATCAATAATTGTAGACCACTCTAAGTAAAAATTTTTTCTTTTATCACTAAGTTTAATGATATACCTTCCCATTTTTTTCTTGAGTCTTGTTGTGAACTATTAATTTATATATTTTTCTATCATGTAGTCATAAAGTTGTGGGTACATGAATATTATTTATACTTTTAATGTAGTCATAAGAGAATAGAGAGTTCGGTGTAAAGGAATATTATAATTCTTAATATTTCGATTTCATATTTAAATTAATCATACTCTGTGCTGATAACTTTATAATCTTCATCCAGATGAACATCTACTTCCTTGCCATTATTCAAAGTTATTTCAATTTCATAATATCCGTCTTCATCTCCTAGCTCTGTATCAGTCACTTTACCCTCACCAATATATTCAAGAGCTACTGCACTTGCTCTATCAAATGCATTGCCTGTGATTGCAAGGTCTTGCCCTTCATTATCATTTAACTCATCTTCTAATTCATCATCTTCATCAAAATCTATCAATTGTAATGATGTTTGTTGTGATAAATTCTCTGAATCATCTTGATTTACTAAAGCTACAACTAAAAAAGCATCTACTAAAATAACAGACGTAATTAAAATCAACAATAAAAATTTTTCTTTCATTTTATATTTTATTTAAACAGTCAAAATATTTAAATCTTTGGTTTATATATAATTGTTTGTCAATTAAAATGAAGCCTATTATAATAGCCTCAAAAAAAGATCCTGCTGGGATTAACATAATTGAAAATCTTAAGAAGCTTAAATGTAAAATACCAATTGAACTTATTGATAATGAGCTTATTTACTCAGACAATATAGATAAAGATATTGATGCTGATTTTATTATTTTTGCCTCTAAACATAGGTCTGAAAAAGAAGTTAAGACTTTAAGTATTCATACTATTGGGAATTTTAAGAAAGCAGAGTTTGGGGGCAAATCAGAAATATTATGCCCGAGCTCTGCATTAATTTTTAAACATTTTTTTCGAATTTTAAATAGAATAAAGCAAAAATATGATTTAAATTATGAAGTTTCAATGGAAGCTACTCACCATGGCCCTTATGTTGAAACTCCAAGTATTTTTATTGAAATAGGTTCAACTGAAACTGAATGGAAGGATGCTGAGGCTGGTGAATTAATTGCAGAGGCAATTATAGAAGCTATAAAAAGTTTTGATAAAAATGAAAAATGCAAAATTGCTTTTGGTGTAGGTGGTAAGCATTACTGCAATAATTTTAATGAAATTCAGCTAAATTCTGATTATGCTTTGTCATTTATAATGCCAGAATATTCACTTCCATTAACTGAAAAAAATCTAAATGAATTAATAACTAAAACAAAAGAAAAAACAGAGTATGTTTTAGTTGATTGGAAAGGGCTTGGAAATGCAGATAAGAGAAATCAGGTTTTAGATTTATTGAAAAAATCAGGGCTTAAGATTGTTAAAACCAGCGAAGCTAAAGTTCACTAATTTATTAAAAAATCACCTAAATCACTTACATTGACATTTGATTCTTCAACTATATCTCCTAATCTTACAATACCAACAAGTTTTTCATCTCTTATCACTGGAAGGCTTTTTATTTTTTTATTAATCATAATCTTTAATGCATCGTCAGTTGTTTTATCATAAGAAATTGTAAAAACTCTCTTGATCATAAAATTAGAAACTTTTTTATTTAGATTAGAAATGTTTTTTAAAATGTCTCTATGTGAAATTATCCCACTTATTTTATTATCTTTAATTACTATCAAGCTTGTAACATTTTTAACTCCCATAATTTTTGCAGCCTGCTCTAGAGTTAAATCTTCATCGATTATCATAGCTTTTTCCATTACACCAGAAATCCTTGCCATTTTATCTTTTTATTGTACTAATATTTTATAATAAGCCTAAGAGATTTTAATTTATAAATTTATTCTAAATTAGAATAGCTGAACAAAACTCTAAATGCCCTACACCAGACTAAAACTTTATCATATTTTTCAATGTTAGTGCTTGAATCAAGTTCATAATTTACATTTCCTTTAGTTGCTTTTATAGGTCCAAGATCTATAGAATCATCAATATCTAAATCATTCGATAAATAAATTCTTAAATCAGGCCCATTTATTGTCTCAAAATCTTCAAATCTTAGAATTTTTTTATTGTCCTCTTCAATTATTAAAGCTTTTCCTTTAACATCATGTGCACTTGCAATGAATTCTCCTTGGGAAATAATTTTTTCATTTATTTCTTCAGTATTTTCTTTAATTTCTTGTAAAGGAGAAGCTTCACTAGATTCTTTTACATTAAAAACCGGATAAATTAAGTAAGCTGCAATTCCAGCAACTACAACTAAAACAATTCCAATAATTAGCTTATTCATTAGTATAATAATCTTTTGCTATTTATAAATTATTAGACTATTGTTATTAAAAAACCTTATAAGTTTATAAATCTTCTTAATAATATGAAAAAAGAGACTAATATCACCCAAATTAGCTTAAAGTCTATAAAAAAAGGACCAGTAGTTTGGTTGACAGGAGTAATTCATGGAGACGAACATGGAGGAAAAGTTATAATAGAAAACGTTTTTAAGAAAATTAAAAGATCTGGACTAATAAAAGGAGAATTATATGCATTTCCGCTAATAAATAAAGAGGGATTTAAAAAAGACTTACGATTAATCCCTCAAACTAAAGAAGATCTCAATAGGTGCTTTCCAGGAAATAAAAAAGGAAGTTTAGGGAAAAGGATGGCATATATAATTTCAAAAAAAATAATGAAAACAAAACCGAGTTTAGTTATAGATTTACACAATGATTGGAAAAATTCAATATGTTATGTTGTTATAGATCCTATAAGGAGTAAAGAATTAAAAAATAAAGTTGAAAAAATAGCTAAAAATACTGGTGTTGTTTGTGTAAGAGAAAAAAATTTAAAGTATAATTATAATTCTACATTATCAGGACATTTTATTTCTAAAAACATTAAATCCTTAACTATAGAAATGGGTGGAAATTCAAAGAAAAAAAATATAGAAATTGGTACAAAAGTTGTTTTTAATATCTTAATGGATTTAGGAATGGTAAAGAAAATGAAAAAATACGTTAATAATAAAAAATTAAAAAATCAGATTTTTGATTATTTCGAAGAATCAAAAATTTCAAAAAAAGGAGGAATTGAATTTTTAGTAAAACCTGGAGATTTTGTAAAAAAGGGCACAAAAATAATAAAAATTTATAATGAAAAAAATAAAAAACAATTTTACATTTTTAAGGCTAAAGAATCTGGAGTTGTTTTAGGTTATGAAGATTTAAATATTATAAAACCAGGAATGCCTATGATTGCTTTTGGAGTTTCTAAAACTTTATGATTTGATGTAATGATACAATTTGCTATGGTAAAAATGGTTTGTGATTGCGGTTATAAAGTAGAGGATAAAGATCATTACATGGTTGAGGGAAAGATGTGGCACCATGCAATAAAAGATCATGTGGACATGTTAAAGTCGCGTTCAGCAGAAGAGTTAGCTCAATGGATTCGTAAAGCAGATGCAACCATGGGTGTAAAGGGTTAAGCTAGTGTTCTTAATAATTA
>CAYHYE010000034.1:0-1995 GCA_964360755.1 Candidatus Woesearchaeota archaeon | reverse complement strand
AAAGATCTTTTCTAATGGCTTCCAACAAAGGAAAAAAACAAGCCTTTGCAATTGAAATTGCATCTTCAGCTTCAATTTTGGATGGAATATAACCGTAATAATTAATATTGTGACGCAACTTTCTTAAAGTATCAATTAATCTAACAGGGCGTTCTGTTTTTACAGGAATAGTCTCAAGCTCTCTTATTTGTTCGATATGGTCTTGTGAGGAAAATCCTTTCGAAACTAACCTAGCATCTCCCAACATGCGAAAACATTCATAAATATTTCTAATAATATTAAATGCGGACTCGTCATTAATTGGTAATTTAAGAGTGTAATTTAATTCTTTTTCTGCTGCCTTAAGGATACTGAGAGCATTTTTCTTATCGGGATGTTTTATTCTTATCATGGTCGTACCTCCAGAAATCCATCCAAAACGATTCCATTAGCAATATTCGCGAATAGATTCAAGTCTATTTTATTTCTGGAAAAGATATGCATATTTACAGGAACTTTTTTTCTATATCCTAATTGTTCAACTATTCCAAGTTTTACTATTTCCATTTTTTTATTACCGAGTATTTCAACGCCTATATCAATATCACTATCTTCATTATCATCTCCCCACCTATAACTTCCAAACAAAACAATAGCTCTGGCTTGAGGAACAGCATTACGAACGGCTTCCACAATACCAGACTCATATATTTTATCAAAATGATATGGGACTTTTTTTCTTAAAAAGAAGAGATTCTTCTGATTTGCCAATAATATCCATGCCTTTCCAGCAATTTCTCTTGTGATGATTCCTTGTTGAATAAGTCCTTCTATGGCTTGTTTTGTAGCTGTTTTGGATGATTTAACTGAGTGTGCTAATTTTGTGAGACCTATTTTTGTCCTAGGAAATGCAAAAAACCAGACTAAGCACTTTTCGTACGCTCTTTCAAGTTCTTCTACTTTTACACCTTTCAAGTTCTGTTTCATCATAATGAACATTAATAGAACTATATAAACTTTTCTGTTACCTTATAGTTCTAAAATAGCTCAAATGAACATTAATAGAACCAAATAATTGTATTTAAAGTTTGGTCGTAGAGGCATAAACCGAAATTTAGGATACTTGTAATTGGGAAATTACAAGATCAATCTCTTTTTATTTTCTTTATATTTCTACCTTTGATGATTATAGCTTCTCCATCTTTAGCAACTTCAATAGGATAAGTTACTCTTTGCTTAAAACCTTCAACCTCTTTTCTAAGTCTTAATTTGTAATGAGGAAATATTGCAATATCAGTTAAATGTAAACCTCTCAAATCTTTTAGATTAATTTCATTAAGGTCTCCCTCGCTTCCCCATCCAGCTATTTCTATATCTTGCCCTGCAATGATACTACCAGCACTAACACCCACATATAAGCCTCCATTCCCTACGAATTTTTTAATAGCTCTCTCAAGACCTGTTTTTCTTATTCTATCTAAAATATAGAACGTATTACCTCCACAAACGTAAACCGCGTCATAATCAGAAATTTTTGGAGAAGAACGTTCCCTAGCAATATTAAAATAAGTTATATTGGGATGTAGGACTCCAATATAACCTAGTTCCTTACCAACTTCATTTACATAAACTAAATGCTCTGATTTTTTAGCAGTGTGAATTACCATTACTTTAACTAAAGCAACCCTTTTTTCTAACATATTAGAAAATTCTCTTCTTAGTTTGCTAGTTCCTAAACCACTTGAAGTAAGTATAAGTTTCATATATTATCAAACAAATCATTATTTAAGAATTTAACTTAGTCAAAATTTTAAAGCATACACATTTGTCTTTTTGTCCTCACTAGTTATAGGCTAACTAACAGCGCTTACTAAAAATAGAATACGCCCGGACCAGGAATCGAACCTGGAAGCCCCAAAAGAGGCGTGGATCTTTGCATTATTTCTCCCAGTATTTTAAAGGGAGATGTCATACAACAAATTCGTAAGAATTTGTGTACAGAGATTCTTATAGAAT
>CAYHYE010000033.1:0-6768 GCA_964360755.1 Candidatus Woesearchaeota archaeon | reverse complement strand
GTTTTAGTTCTGGCTCTTAAATTATTATGCAGTCTTTCTATTGGATAATTAAAGCCCTCACCATTTGAAGCATTAACTTTATTGTGTAAAACATTAACGCTATGGCTTTTAGAAAAGACACAATTACCTCACCATCTTTTTTCATAAAGATGTTAAGAAGTCTCTATTTAAAACTCTTTCCACCAACCGCTAACTCACCAATGTACAAAGGAATACGATCTTCCTAAGGAAGCAGTTGACACATTAAGCAAAAAAATTGGCGAGCTTGCAGTTCTAATTATTTTGGAAGGTGTGTTTAAAGTCGACAAAATTTACTCTGTTTTTTCAAAAGTTAAAAGAGCAAGGATAGATAAGCAGTATTATGTTGCTGCAACGCAGATTTCACCTGCAACAAAAGAGTCTGCTCAAGATTTAATCAGCATCGCTGAAAGTTTATTCTGAATGTGACTGATTACAAAAGTAATTTGAAATTAGAAGAAATTAAATAAATAAGAACGCGTTTTGACGAGTTAGGCGTGTGATATCTCTTCTGCATTTTTCTCTCATCATTTTCCCAATGTCAGTAAAATGTTCACTTCATTTTTTTCTTAAACTCTTCAATCATTGTTGTTTCTATAGGGTCAATGCCATTTTTAATTCCGAGGTGATATGAAGTCAAATCTCCTAAAAAAATTGCAGATATTATTTTAACAAGTAATGATTCTCCTTTGAGCATTATTTCTGTCACAGGAGTTCCTTGTTTTTTTATAATTTCTTTTGTGAGGTCTATTCTTTTTTGTATTCGAACATTGTCTTTTTCATCACGAATGAGAATGACGTGGAACCCTCTTGTTGGCAGAGCATATACCATCATTTCGTTGTGGTTGAGTTCAGAAAATACGTTTGAGAAAGCGTGCATTTTTGCATTTTCATTCAGTGCTTGTTTCCATCGCAGTGCAACTGCGTCAAATTGTGGTGATGCGTAAATTAGCGGTATTTCATTCGAGATTTGTTCTGCCAAGTCTTCTGCTTTTTTTCGCAAAGCTAGGCTGTGCAGTGAGTCAATTATTTTTAAAACTTCATCGCGTGACAATTTTATTATTTTTGAGTTGTGTAAAACTGTAAGAATTGGAAATAACAGATATGCAATAGCGCTTCGTGGCGGCATTCCTGCAGGTATTACTATTACTTTTGAATTGTCTGCTATTTGCTTTAGTTTTCCGCCAGAAGTAACGCAGATTATTTTTGCTCTTTTTTTTTGTGCTTCTTTGAATGCAGATAATGTTTCTTCTGTGTTTCCAGAATATGAGCTTACAAATACGAGTGTTTTGTCATTTACAAATGCAGGAATTGAATAGTCTTTGTTGACAAATACTGGAATTTTTGTTTCGCGCAATAGTGTTTGTACTATGTTTGCAGCAATTCCGCTTCCGCCCATTCCTGTAATGAGAATATTTGTAATTTCGCCTTCAACTTTTTCACTTTGTGCTAGCTTTATTGCATCTCTTATTTGGTGCGGCAAATCTTCAATTAATTGCAAGTAGTCCATAAAGAATTTGTTTGCAGGCAGTTATATAAATTTTTCTACATTTCTCTCTGTCGCATCTACGGGTCACAGATTCTAAATCGAATGCGGGTGATAAATAAATCTTACTATTTATAAATAATACTTGCAGAGGTTATGATTGTGGAGAAGTTGAGGGAGTTTAATATGAAAAAAAACTCTAATCGAATAATATTCGAATATAATACAAATCTTCCGTAAAATGATGACGAAAAAATATAAAAGATTAAATCTTTCATTCTTTTATGTCTATTAATCCTGAATTGTTTAGAAAACTTCCCGAATTGGAAGGTTACACAGTTGATTTTAGATTAAGACAATTCAGAAAGCTGGATAAAAAAAAACTAAAAATGGAATTCATTGATTTTAATTCAAAAAAAGGAAAATATCTATTATTAAAATATGAAAAATTAATTAATTTTGATTCGTGATTTGAAAAAATGTTCTACTTCTCTATCAACAAAGTATACGTAGCATCCTTTCATTCCTCTAGACATTAAAACACGATAAATATTTTTAACATATTCATCAAATCTTTCTTTGCTTCTTTTTAGCATAGGATCTTTTGTACCTTTAATATTAGCTATTAAGCAATCATTTTCTTTATCGTATTGTAAATCAGATCCGATAATTACACCTATGTAATCAAATTCAAATCCTTGTGCAGTATAGATACAACCAACTTGTTTTATTCCTTCAGGTTTATACGCCCATTCATACCATTTAACATACCCTTCCGGGGGGATAATTTCCCAATGAGTTTCCCACGGCATTTCAAAATCTCCTATTTTTACGTCTTTTACTAATTCTCCATTAGAATTTAATTTGGTTGACCAATTCCAGCATAAACCCGCGACCAATCTTGCACTCATTCGTTTTAAAGAATTTTTTTCTTTAATTATTTCGTAAAGTTTATTTGGAGAATCTATGATTTGAAAGTCAAAATTATCTTCTTTCTTTAAAATTTTCTTTTCAGTCGTGTAACCTAAAACATGTTCTAACCAATCTAGATAATTATCGGAACCATTACATCTAAATTGTGAGGTTAACTCCACCTCTTCAATATTTCTTTTTAATAATTCTCCTGTTTTTTTTATTAACTTAGTATTTCCTACTTCTGCTCCTCTGATAGTTTGTTTATCATCAATAAAGAAAATAGATGTTTTAGCGCATCTAATCAACTGTTCAACTTGAGGCATATCCGTTCTATGTTCTTTTTTAGTAAATCTATTGCCGGATTTTTCTCCTATCCTGTGCGCTTCGTCAACAATTAGAATATCTAATTCATTTTCCTTTACTATTGTTGGAGCATATGGTTCTAAACCTGTGAAAAGTATTTTTGCATTAATATCGCCTACCTTTTGTCCTCTTTCCATTTTATGTTTTATTGCTTCAATTAATGGTTTTGATCTTGAGGAAAAAAATATTTTGTATTTTTTATCCTTATGACCTGCAAATTCTGCCAAGATATGTAGCGCAATTACTGTTTTACCTGTGCCAGGACCACCTTTGACAATAACTATGCTTTTTTCATTGTTTGTTTCGGATTTTTTTATTTTGTCGATAATTACATTTCTAGCATATATTTGATCATCAAGTAAGTTAAAATCTGATTCGTTTTTTATAACAGTTGATGCATTATCTAAAAGTTTTCTTGAAGGGTGTATTGGTGATTCCATGAATTTATTGAATATATCAAAACCATCTTCTTGACTAAGTAGTTCTTTGAGTCGCCCCGCTAATTTTTCTATATCCTTTTTTGTATAGATAGGATACTTACTTAAAACTTCACGATATTTTATATCGAATAATCCAGTTCCTTCTTTTTTATCATAGTTTGGGCAATAAGCGCAACCAAATAAATTTACTTCATCCTCTTCAAATATTTCCACAAATCCCAACAAATAATTATTATAACCTTGAACTTGTTGTGCGGGATGTGCAACCTTTCTTTTATCTCCACCAGTATACGTTTCTACAAAGTTTCCTTCACACTCTAGCGCTTCTACATCTTTCCATTGCTTCATCTCAATATGTATTACCGTGCCTTTTCCGTATTTATTTCTGCCAAATAATAGACAGTCAATTCTTTTTTGTGTATAAGGAACTTGATACTCAAATGAGACATAAATATTCTCTAAACATCCTAGTTCAATTAAATTCTTAATAACTTTGCCAGTATCTACCCAGGAATTAAATTCTGATTCTCCCGCCTTTCTTCCATATGATTTTGAGAAATTTTCTTGTAATGTATCTGCAAATTTATTAAGTAATACATCTCTGAAAAATTGTTTTTGTGGTGCGTCATAAATAATTAGCCTATTTAACATATTATACCTCATTACATTTTTTATGTGAACCTTTAAATTTATCTATAGGATATTTTTGATTGTTTTTATCTAATTTACTTTCTAATGCTTCGGATAAATCTAGATTATATAGTTGCGCTATTCTTAAAAGAAAATATAACACGTCGGCCATTTCATCTTGAATTTCCTCTTTCTTTTTTGAATTATTAAATAATGCTTCAACCTCTTCGTTTTTTTTCCATCTAAAAATTTCCAATAGTTCTGAGGCTTCTATAGTAAGAGCAATTGCAAGCTCCTTTGCATTATGAAATTGATCCCAGTCTCTAGCTTCGCAGAATGCTTTTACTTTATTTTTTAATTCATGAATATTGGTTTTATGATCCATTTTGTTTAATCTCATAATTTTCTCTCCACCTGCAAAACCCGCAATCTAAATTCAATCGAGGGGCTTCTTTTAACTGCAACACTTTTACAGCTTCCTTAAACACCTTTTCGCCGTTTTCAGCATATGTGTTAATTTCAATCAATTCAGTATTAAAAATAACTTCACCAGTTTCAGTAACTTTATTAGGATAATAAAACAGCAAATAACTGTAATCTTCAGTTTCATATCCATTCCTTCTTAACAAAAAATTATACAAATCCAATTGAGTTTGATAATACTCGTGTGTATTTTCCTTTAAAGGAAATCCTCTTGTCTTAAAATCCAATACTATTAACTTATTGTTTTTAACCAAAAGATTATCAACAGCTCCATGCAGCATAACTCCAGATTCCTCATCTTTATATTCAATTCCTTTTAAGTTGTTTCTCCATACCTTAAGCAGTTCTTTATCATCAAATAACTTGCAGTTGTTAACACCTTCTCTTTCTTTTAATTCTGGAGGCAGTTCACCCTTTTCCATAAACCTATCAAAATGTTCCTTAAGAATTTTATCCATCCCGTTTGGCAGACTTGGAAAAGCTGTATCAGGTCTTTTAATATTTTTTACCAACTGAAGCCAAAAACATCTAGGACAATCCAGCATTAGTTTTATTGTTGATGGTGATAATTTATAAGTCATTTTATTTAAAAACATTTCTTGCAAATACCTTTATCGCTAACACCGCCAAGCATCCAGTCTATTATAAAAATTATTCCAAAAATTATCCAAATCCATAAAATAAATCTTGGAGTTTTTGCAGATGCCCAATAAATAAAATTTATCACAGCAATAACAGCTGCTGCTTCTCCTAAATAAGATGGTTTTTTCATATTTATGATAATTATTTTAATAATTTAAATAAATTACTATTAAAATACTTTTATGTTAACAAATTTAATAAGACCAAAAAATTTATATACATATACATATATATAAATAAAATGTCAAAACTTGTAAATTTATCAGATAGCGCATACACCAAGTTAGAAAAAATGAAAAATGGAAGAAGTTTCTCTAAAGTAGTTCTAGAATTAGTAGAAAAATCAAATGTAGGTAATAAAGAGGAATTAATGAACGTCTTAAAAAAAATGAAAGGAAATGAAATAGATGTTAAAAAAATAAAGTCATTAGACGAGTATTGGAAAAAATGGACAAAAAGATATGTTTAGACACTAATGTCATTATCTCTTTGATTAGAGATAAAAACTTGGAGTTGATAGAAAAGATTGATGCTAAATTCTATACTACTTCTATAAGTGTCTTTGAATTATGGTTTGGTAGAAGGAAATCAGAAAATTTACCACAACTTTTTGACGTTTTAGAAATAGTTGATTTAGATGAAGAATCAGCGAAAATAGCAGCAAATATAATGCTTGAACTTAAAAAGGAAGGTAAAATGATAAATTTAAATGATTTATTCATAGCTGCTATCTGTATAAGGAATAATTTAAAATTATTAACTGTTAATAAAAAAGATTTTAAGAATCTAGAAAAGTTTAATTTAGTTTTAGCTTAAAGTTTAAAATCAAAAAATTTATAAAATACATATATATAAATAAAAGTTATGAAAGGATTAAGATGCAGCGAAATTATAGCTGTTATCAACTGCGATTATATTGCGATGGATGAAAAATCCGAAAACGTTAAAAAGAAAATATACGAGCACTTAAAGGAAAAGCACAAAGATATAATGAAAAATATGAGTAAAGCCGATTATGAAAGAACAAATATTATAATAGATAAAACTCTTAAGAACAAATTCTTTGAATATCGTTGCTGAAAATTAAATAAATTTAACCAGACTTTCATTAGTTATCATATTTAATTCCGGCTTGAAAACATAAGCATTATTCTTATTGAAATAACCACATCTAAATTTATCTAAATTTATATTAGTTCTTTTACTCAGCATCAAAGCATAAAAAAATATTTGGGTTGCAGCATAAACTTCTCTTTCAGCATTAGGCTTGAAATCCCAAATCCATATTTTATCATCATCTATCCTCAGTAAATCAATATGGCCTGTAAGTTTTTTATAACTAGCAAATAAATCTTTGTAGTTGGAAATTTCTTCCGGGTTTAACCAGATTGGAATTTCTACAGCTACAGTCTTATCATCATTTTCTATTAAAAAACTTTCAACAATTTCATGGTTTAAATCTTCATCTAAAAAATTAATTAATCTACAAATTTCATGGCCTTTTATATTAACCAAATTTAAATTTTTTAATTTAAAGCTTAGCATAGAACTTCTTGGACCTTCTTGAAAATAATTATTAGGACAATTTTCAAAAGAATATTCTAAAAACAATTTCAAATTATGAAAATTTTTAGTCAGATCTTTTAATTTTAAAGTATGTAATCTGTAAATATAGCTGTTTCCCTTATGATCTAAAGAAATATTTTTTATCACCATCTTTTTAAATTAATTGTAACTTAAATATAAAGTTTTTGATTAGTAAAATATTTATATCATACAATATAACCAATT
>CAYHYE010000032.1:0-6866 GCA_964360755.1 Candidatus Woesearchaeota archaeon | reverse complement strand
ACGTTCTATACAAGCAACTAAATTCTGATGAATATAATCAACTGGTTTTCTTGAATAATACATTTCACCAACTAGATGAAGTCGCTGTCTATTCAATCTTCTATCTAAATATCTAAATTTACCATTTATTCTATCTTCATCAAATATAGGATGATTTCTAAACTTCTCTTCTAATTCTTTGATCGCTTCTCCAAATACCTTGTATAATTGGACTTCATTCTTGAACTTCATACGAGTTAATTTTCTATTTTTTAGCATTTTTATATTATAACTAATTTTAGAAATATATAAATACTACTAATTTCATCATTTAACAAATAATTATTATAAATATGACCAGCAAACTACCAGTTAAAGGTAAGTATGGAAGATTTAGAGTAAAATTTGATAATTTAAAATTGGTTGATACTAAGAAACCTGATAACCAAGAAAGAGCAAAATCTGATAGCTCAGAAATAGGATTTGATACTTCAGAATTAATTGATATTGGAGGATTATGCGCTGAAAGAAGTGACTCTTTAGGTTATAGTAAAAAAGAAAAAGAAAAATTTGAAAGACAAGTTACAAGGGAAGTTTATAATTATCTTATAGATAGAACAGAATTTTTGTCTAGAGAAATAGATCAAACAGAAGGAGAAAGAGATAAAAGACAACAAATAAGGCACTTAAATAACACAGTTTCACTAATATTATCATATGAAACAATTGCAGATAAAAAAAATCCAACTTTTAATCCAAGAGATGCTTATAATTTAAGTATAAGGATAATCAACCATGAATACTCAAGAAAAGATTTAACTTTAGATGCGATAAGTAAATTAAGAACAGGATTATATAAACTAATATCAAAAATCGCAGAAGATAAATCTTTCTAATAAAATAAATTTTTAATTTTTTAATTTAATCTAATCAATCAAAGACTCCTTTAGGTGGAGTTGTTATTTCGGGATAAGGTTCTGGTCTATCAAGACATTTACTAACTTTATTAATAAGATTAAATGCATAATTAACTGTCTGAATGCCATATTCATGACATATTATTAGATCTTCTTCAATCCCGCATGAAAGCATAAGCTGATCACAAAGATACATTCCTTCTTTATACTCTTGAAAACAATTAAATCCCCATGCAATAGAAAAATAAGCAAGTGCATTTTCTAAATTACCTTCTCTTCTTTCTTCAGAACCCATAAGTTGAAAATCTAAAGCATTTGAACTTGCAAATAATAAACTCTCTCTAACACTTCTCATATTATGTTAACGAATATAATACTTAAATAAGTTTAGACGATTTAATAGAAAGATTATACAATCCTATATGAGTTATATTTGATTAAAATGTAAATATATATAAATATTTAAAAATAGAGATTAATATATTTCTTATGGTAAGACCACTTGAGTATGATACAGGATTAAATTTACAAGAAGCAGAAGAAAGATACAGAGAAGTAAGAGATGAATTTGAAAAAGTTAAATCTCATTATTCTGGATTGTTTGGAAGATTTAAAAGAAATTTGTGTGAAGAAGATAATAAAACGTTAGCTGACTGTACAGGAGTTCTTTTGCCATTAGGAATGAAAGCTTCTGTTCAAGATCAAGTTAGACAAACACAAAGTATTGAAGATACACTACATTATCAAATTGGACAACTCCATTGGCAAATAATGGAATATCTTGCAAATTTCAAAAATTCTGGAGTTATAAGATTACAAGGAAGTTTAGATTTGTGATTTCTTCTAGGCGAGGCTTCTGAATTGAATATAACATCGCAATTTAAAGAAGTTTTTTTGGAACTGAATATACCAATAAATGGAAAGATTTAAATATAGAATATTAAACATAAAATTATGGAAAATCCAACTATAACTCAAGGAAAGTTAGAAACAATACTTAGTCATTTAGGTAGTGAGGAAGCAAGAGGCTTCGCTATTTATGGACTAGTTAAGCAAGGAAAAATAGCAATTTTATCTCCTACTAGAATTTGTAAAGCAATTCAATATTATAAAAATAATGGATATACAGAAAGGGCTAGTGAACTTTCTGAAAGAGCAATTACACTTTATGAAGAAGAAGGGGGATATAGAGATGGTGCTATTGTTGCTTCAGAAGCAGGAATGGAAGAGAAAGCAGAGGAATTAACAACATTGGCAATTCTGATGGGAAATGTTGAATGTGAAAAGCCTTTTGATCCTAATACAAATCAAGATATTACACCAATAAATATGCCAAAGTCTGAAAACTTATATCCCAATAAGATGAAAATTCCTTTAGAGGGACCACGCAAATACCGACCACTGATCCCCGGTATGCAATATGAATAAAAGTGTTAGAAATTTAATTCTACTTTCTTTAATTTCCAAAACATTTTATCTTACCTATTAATAAAAAAGATTAATATAGAATTAAATTATTGTCTTGAATTTTCCCATTCTTTCATTCGCCTATCGCCTTCTTCTATGGTGTATTTAACATATGTTTCAAGTGATTCAAAAGAAAATTTATTATTAAAAGTAATGGAGTAAAGATATTCCATTAATGATCTTTTTTCATAAGTTAATCCACCAATAGAATCATCTAGTGATTTTAATTGCTTGCTAACAAATTCTTGATATTTTTCTTCATACCTTTTTAAAATTTCAATATCATCACTTTGAAAGTTTATTTTATTTTCTCTAAAAAATATTACTGATGTATCTCTAACATAAATAAGGGCTTTTCTTCTTTCTTCCTGGGAAAAATGTTGGGCGAATAGAACCTCTTCATAAACTCCTCTTTCTGATTCATCTAAGATGTCAGTTATATCAATACTATTATCAAGTCTATCATTGACTTTCATAATATTAATCATAGAATTAACTATATAAGTTTTTAGGTTGTTTCTTATTAATCCAAAACATTTTAATACCTCTAATTTTCAGTAATAACATGTACTCACTGGAATTAAATAAAGTAATTGAAGAAATAAAAAGGCAAAATGCTAAGCAAGTCCTTATACAACTACCTGATGGTTTGAAAACAAGAGCTGGAGAAATTGCAGATTTTATTGAAAAAAACACAAATGCAAAGGCATTTGTTTGGTTAAGCAGTTGTTTTGGAGCATGTGATTTGCCTTTAGGATTAGATATATTAAAAATTGATTTAATGATTCAATTTGGCCATAATAGATATTGGAAAACAGAGAGATGGTAAAATATTTTTAAAATGACAAGGATAATATTTGTTGATTCGAAATGGGAAGGAGATTTAACTCTTGGTGATAAAGTTATTAAATATTTAAAAGACAAAAAGATAAAATCTCTAGCTTTATTTGCTAGTGTGCAATTTGTACATTTTGATAAAGTTATTGAACAAATTAAAGAGCTTGGGATTGAAGTTAAACTAACTAAAGCAAAAAGAACTTCACAAATAGGCCAAATTTTAGGATGTGATGCTTATCATGATTCTTTTCAAGAGCCAATTATAAAAGAATCAGATGCAATTATGTATATAGGTGATGGTTTGTTTCATCCCAAAGCATTGCTTTTATCACAAATAAAAGAAAAAGAAATCAAGCCTGTTTTGCAATGGAACCCAATGTCAAAAAAATTTTCAATTTTAACTAAAAAAGACATTGAACCTGAGGTAAAAAGAAAAATAAGAAACTTAAAATTATTTGTGAATGCAAAAACAATTGGTATTTTAGTTACAATTAAACCTGGACAGCAATATTTTAATTCTGCTAAAAGATTAAAAGAGCATTTAGAAAATCAAGGCAAAAAAGCATATATTTTTATTGACGACACTTTAAAATTGAATGAACTGGAAAATTATCCATTTATAGAAGCATGGGTTAACACAGCCTGTCCAAGAATAGGAACAGATGATATTTTAAATACAAATAAAGCTTTATTAAATTTGCGAGAAGCTGGCAATCCTATAAAAGAGTTAGGGGAGTTAAATAATCATGAAAAATAAAAGAAAAAAACATTCCACGAACCATCCAATAGCTTTAAGGAAGGATATAAATCAACTTGTTTTTTGGAAACCAACTGAACTGACAACTGTAGAACGCGAAAAAGAGACTCAAGATTTTCTCCAACAAGAACAAAGAGGTACCTATTCTGAATTTTACAATAAATATTCTCATGAAAAAATACAAGCTCCCTCAAGAAACCAAAATGCACTGATGGTTACAAGTACTGCTGTTTTATCAATGCATAAAGATAGCCTTGAAGAATTAAGAAGACAAAGAGGGCTAGACAAATATAGAGAAAAATTACTCCAAAGTATACATGATAACATCAGTTTTGAAGAAGGATTAGAAAAGATATTATTTCACTTAAATACTAAAAAAAGATCTTTATTGAGAGAACACAAGATAAAAAAAGCAACTTCACTAGAGCATGTTTCTATTTTAATGCCCGAAATCTCAGCATCTGAAATAGCATGGATTTCAACATTAAAAGAAGTTCCTAAAGTTTACTTTGATTATGAAAATGGTGTTCCAACAATTTTAGACTTTAATATCGATGGAATTGAATTCGGATTTGATGGTCTAAACCCAAATGATTTTCAGTTAGAAATATCTCCGGATCCATTTGTTAACGCGGGATTTACAGGCATTTCTACCGATGCTGAATTTTATGAGTTTAGTGCTCCTTTTAAAAAAGCTTTTCATCAGATAGGCATGTTAATCTTATCAGACTCCTTTATATATCAAAAGTGTTATGAGAGTAATAAAGCTAGTTCTTTAATAAAAGGAGATGGTAGATTAAAAAGAACTTTAATTGAAAGAGATCCAGCTAGTTACGGAGTAAGTTTAGAACAACTAAAAAATACGCTTTTGCAAAATTTGCCAATTGACAGAAAAAAATTGCAGAATCTAGAAGACCTTATAAAAAAAATATTAACTAATAAAAACGTATTTGATCTTGGAAGAAATAATCTTTGCTCACCTTTAGACCTCATAACAATTATTGGTATACTCAATAAAGTTCCAGAACCATTAATAAGCGAAGACGCTTTTGAAGGATATATATTACCCTTTGGTAAAGGATTAAAAATCATTAATAGTGATGGTAAGGAAATAGAATATATCCCATTTACAGGCTACCTACAACTTGAAGCTCAAGAGGGACTCTACCATCTTAGCGAAGACATCTCTAGAAAAAATGTTTTGTTTAGTCTTGTTTTTAATGAATATGCTAAAAGTATAGAAGCAAAATTTAATGAACCAGAAATTTTAAAAATAGATAGGCTTCGTGAAATTTTTAGAAAAACATATGAGATTGAAATACCGTCTAGATCAACTAAGAATTTAACTAAAGTAAATGATCCTATGATTCACTCATTTTCTAAAACATCTGGAGAAGATAATGAAATGATGAATTATACCTTAAAAATGGGTGTTTTTGAAATGGAATCTCTTATTAATGCTATTTCAAATATTCCAAAAAAGTTAATTCCTGAAATTAGGATGATAACAAGGGAGTACGAAAGTGCAGATTCTCCTTCATTAATCCTTGGAGGGATTGCTAATTTGGGGCAATATAACAAATTAAATAAACGAATTACTCTCTATACCCCAGAAAACGAACAATTTCATCACTTTTCAGCACTAGAACAACAAATTTTTGGAGATACTCTTATACATGAAATAGCTCATGGAATATGGGATAACTTAGATCAAGAGATTAAAAAAAGATGGAAACACATTAGTAAAGCAAACTATTCCACTAAATTAACAGATAATTATAAAAGAGCTTTTGTATATGATATGGGCACCCAACGTAGAGCATATTCAGATATAAGTTTAGATGGCAGTGAAAGAAATTCCTTATTAACTAATTCCTTATTGAAAGAAGAAGATTTCTGCGAACATTTTGCAGCATATATAAATCATGCTATTGAATTTAGAGAACTTTCAGAACAAAGTGAAGATTTAGCAAGAAAGTATGGTTTTTTAAAAAAATTATTTACAAGTTTTGTTCAGAACAATGAACAAGCTGAGTTTAATACAAGTCCTATTGCTACATTAAAAATGATAGACCAACACAAAAGTCACCTCATTAAAAGAAGATCCCTTGAAGAAGCTTTATTGTTACAAGATAGAAAACATATGAGAAAGGAACAACTATATAGAGAAATAAGAGAAGCTTTTGTTCCGTCACTAGAATCTATGGAAATGGATGAAGAAGAAGTTAAAGCTTATAACCACATATACGGGCAAAAAAATCAAGAATATCTTTACTTATTACAAGAAATATCAAATTTTATTTCTGAAGGACATGAAATAACAAAGGTTGATCCAAGAAAATTAATGAATTTAGTTGAAAATTCTTCTAATGGTGTTGTTTCCTATCTAATAAGTAAATTTCAGTATCTTGATCCAAAAGAAACAAGAGAATTCGTAAGAGATCTAAAAGAAGGCCTATATGACTTAAGAATTGATATAACTAAACCTAGACCAATAATATAAATAAACATAATTATAGTAGCAAATAGTTAAAAATTAAGCAATTTTTAAAATGAATTTAGAAGATATTCTATATGTTGGAGGAGTATTTTTATTATCTTTTAGTATAGTAAGAGTTTATGCTAAAAAAAGAGGAGAAATAGCAGAAAATTTTCAAAGAGTCTATGAAGGATTATCTTTAAAACTTAAAAAGGTAAATATGTATGAAGCTCACTCTGATTACCGTGAATTGCAGGACATGGTTTCTAAATTTGATGAATGTGAGAATAATAGCTTACTGCTTTCATTAATAGAATGGTATCATGCAAAAAAACTAATGAAAAAGTATAATCTTTAGAATATTAATAATCCTGGATTTCTTCTTCAGAATCTTCTTCAGAAGCATTGTTATTTTTATTTTCTTCTGTTG
>CAYHYE010000031.1:0-6956 GCA_964360755.1 Candidatus Woesearchaeota archaeon | reverse complement strand
TGCTAGTGGCTGGGTAGTTTGTATTGCGGCGCAAGCCGCCGACTTCGAAAAATTGGAGGATAGCTTAAAATGACAATTGTTACAGAAGAATTAATAGAAAAACTTGAAGAAAGAAAAAATTCAATTGGATTAGTTGGCACAAGACTTAATGTTGTAGAAACAAGAGGAAATGAATTAGCTGCGCACATTACAACTGATTGGAAAGAAATAGAGGTTTCTTATGGAAAAGAAGTAAATTTAGTTCCTGATAAAGAAACAGAGATTTATGCAGCCTCTAGGAAAATTGAAGATCCTATATTAAAATTTGGATTAGACATTGTTGACCATGAAACTGGTCATAGAGAGAATCCAGTAGGAGAAAAACTTGGATGTCCTTACGATGAAGAAACTCATGCAGAAATTAAAGATGCAGTCTTTAGAGGATTACAGGGACTAAAAAAAGAAAGTTTAGAAAGTTATGTTACAAATGCATTTGAAGATATTTTAGATAATATTAATTGCAGAAGGCATACAGATTTTGCAGGACAGACTTTATTTTGGAATAATCAAGGTATTACAAAGTCTGAAAAAGAAAAATATTCCCCTTTTTATGAAGCCTTTGTTAAAATTAATCTTTTGCTTGGTGGAAAACTTTCAGATATTAGCTTGCTTAAAAGATTTTTTGCTAATTCAAAAGAAGTAAGAAATGCATCGCAGGTGTTTATGCAAGATTTTAAGAGATATTCAGAAGAAGAAAGTTTAGTAAACCTCCATGAGAAGCAGGGATTTTATAGGATTTTTACTCCGCAAGACCTAGAGAGAAGAACTAAGATTTGGACTGACTTGGGATATTCTTTTGCAGTTAATGTTGGAAAACTATTAAAAGAAATGCCTAGAGAAAGAATGTTTGGCTCTTGTGAAGGAGATGAAAATTCAGAAAGGCAGAACCCATTTGATGTTGAATTGAGAATGCCTGAGAACAGACAGAGAATAGCTTATAAAAGATATGTAAATGGAAAATCACCGCTTTCTTTTTTAGATATTAATCAGCAGCTTTATGATTTATATAAGAGAATTTCAAGAGATATTCCAGTAGAAGTTTCACATTATTCTGAATCACAATCAATGCCCTTAGTTGGATTTGGAAGAAGGTTTATTGGAGATAATGAAACTAAATTTAAATTTAAAGGTATTGGAGTTAAAGAAAATGGAGAGATTGGAATAAAAACTTCTAAGCACTATTTAGAACATCCAGTTAGTTATAAAATCCATCATCACAGATTTCCTAAATTTAAATTAGCTTTAATTGACCGTTCTGGAAGCATGGCTTATAATGAAAACAACGAATCTAGTGATGGTGAAAAACCTATCAATATAGGAAGCACTTCTTTTATTCCATGGGGAGATAAAAGCAAATACCATTTTGCACTTAAGGGATATTTCGGAATTGATAATTTTTTTGAGAGGCAGGGAATTTCAGGATATATAGAAAACTCTGTTTTAGGTTTTTCAGGAGAATCTGTTATTAGGGGCAGGTCAGAAAAAGTAGCAAAATCACTGCTTGTCCAGCCTTCTGGAAGCTACACTTCTTTAGACATAACAGGATTAGAAAAGGAGTTAGAAGAAGACTCTTTAGTGCTTTCTATTTCAGATGGACAATTTTCAATTAATAATAAAGAAAAAGAAAGACTTGAAAAAAAATTGCAATCCTGCGATTATGTACATATACAAGTAGGTACACAAAGCTCTTTTTCATCTTATTTAGAAGGCATTGGAATTCCAGTTATTCTTGTTTCTGGAGATGATGATTTAGCAAGAGCAATGGTATCTTTTGTATCTAATCATTATAGGAATGTTTATAGGGTGAAAAAATGAAACAAAAATTAAGCATAAGTATTGATGAAAAACTAATAGAAAAACTTGAAGAAATTATAGCCGAAGGCATGTTTAGAAATAAATCACATATTATAGAATATAGCATAAATAAATTCCTTGGAGAGAAAAATGACAAATGAAGAATATATAGAAAAATTAATACGAAGACATGCAGAAAGAATTGCAAAAGAAGAAATTAGAACAGAGCATGAAGAAAAAACTTCTAGTGATCAACCTCTTAATGATCATGGAAAAGATAAGTTGCCAGAAAAATTTGCATTTAGCGGGGTTGCAAGAATTTTAGGTGATGAATGGGGAAGGAAAGTTCATGAAAGAGTTATAAACAAATATGGAAGATTTGCTCCATTTAAAGATTATGGAATAACTTATAATAACAAAACAAAAAAAGTTCAAGGCTCAAATACATTTTATGTTGGTGCTATAAATGAAATGATAAGACCTTTTAATATAAGAACAGCAACTCAGGCAGATTTGGAAAAAATACTCAGAAATAAAATTTTAGATTTAAAAAGTAATTATGAAGATAGCTCATTAGTATGGAGGTCTAATGAAGATCCTAATAAATATTTAGCCCAAGATATTTACAATCAGTTTAATGCTAAAAAAGGAACTAACCTTAAGGATGGAATTCCTCATATTTTTCCGCTTTATTGCATGAATTTAAGAGAAGACAGTAAATCTGGTTATGGATTAGCATTTGATCTTTTAGATGGTTTTGAGTATTTTGAAGCTCCTATATTAAACTCTCCAACCCAACTTAAATTTGATGAAAGTGATATAGATGAAGCAACTGGATTTCCTAGGCAAGTAAAAAAAGAAGGAAGCAGAATATTATACACAATAAATTCAGGCCTTTGCAGGGCCTATCTTTACAGGTGGCTTGTCTCGTACTCGGATGATGATGGGCTTTCGTATTCGGATGCTAGTGGCTGGGTAGTTTGTATTGCGGCGCAAGCCGCCGACTTCGAAAAATTGAAGAGCGGACTTTAATTTTTTAGCTTTCAACATTCCGAAAAATATGAAAATCTCAATATTCTTTTAATTATCCTAGCCATAGAGATATGGTTGGGCTACATGCTAATTAATTAGCACATTATCTAAATTTATTTTAAGTCATAAAATTCAATTGCGACATTAAGTAATTTTATAGTGAAATATGAAGCAATGGTGTAAATTGGTTAATTAGCTAATACCTTTGCAGGGCCTATCTTAACAGGAGGCTTGACTCGAACTCGAATGATGATAGGCTTTCGAATTCGAATGCTAATGGCTGAATAGTTCAATTTATTTCTAGGCTAGATTTAATATGAAATCCCATAAAAATCTTTATCCTGCAATTTACAGCATGTCAAATTTAATTCTTGCCTGGAGAAAAGCAAGAAAAGGAAAAACTAAAAGATGCTATGTTAAAGAATTTGAAAAAGATATGTTAGGAAATTTACTTTTATTACATGAAGAGTTAAAAGATGAAACTTATTATCCTAAACCATTGAAAATTTTTATTTTACGAGATCCCAAAACAAGAAAAATTTCTAAGTCTGATTTTAGGGATAGAATTGTCCATCATGCTATTGTCAATATTTTAGAACCAATTTTTGATAAAATTTTTATTTATGATTCATGTGCGAATAGAAAAGGCAAGGGAAATTTATTTGCTTTAAAGAGATTTGATAAGTTTGTAAGGAAAGTTTCAAGAAATGGAAGGATCACTTTTAACAATTTTAAGGATAATAATTATGTTACCGGATTTTGTTTGAAAGCAGATATAAAACATTATTTTGATACCGTAGATCATGAAATATTAATAAAAATAATAAAAAGAAAAATAAAAGATAATAAAACAATAAATCTTGTAAAAATAATCATTGATAATTTCAAGTCAATAATTATCAATAAAGGTATGCCCTTAGGAAATTTAACAAGCCAATTTTTTGCTAATATTTATTTAAATGAACTTGACCAATTTGTTAAGCATAAATTAAAAGTAAGATACTATATTCGTTATGTTGATGATTTTGTTATATTGCATAAATCCAAAGAACAACTTGAAAAATGGAAAATAAAAATTAATGATTTTTTAATAAAAGAATTAAAGCTTGAATTACATCCTGATAAATCTAAAATAACATTTTTGTCACGTGGAATAGATTTTGTTGGATTCAGGAATTTTTATTATTTTAAGTTATTAAGGAAAAGGAATATAGAAAATATGTTCTCAAAAGTAGAGGATTACAAACAGGGTAAAATTCCTAATTATAAGATGCTTAAAAGTTTTCAGGGATGGAATGCTTACGCAAAATGGGCTGATAGTTATAAACTCAGAAGTAAAATTCAAGATATGATTGTTTATTCTTATCCTCTAATTCATACATAAAACAAATAGATTTAAAAGCTTAGTTTAATAGACTACTCAATTTGTTTTTATTAAAATGTATAAATTACTTAAAGATGAAGAGAAAGCTAAGATTGATTTGATAAATTCTAAACTTCATGGCCCAGAATATCTTTCAAAAGATTTAAAGGCCATTCTTGAAGAATTGGATTACCTTTTAGGTATCGAGGATGCTATAATTTTTATGGAAAACGGAAAAATAAAAAGACAAGAATATATTGGCAAAGCAGAGGATTTATGGAAAAGATATCATGATTTAATAAAAGAATACACTAAAAAAGCAATTTCATCTTCTTCTTACGTTTCCTTGAATGAATTAAATAAAGATATACAATCAGCTCTTTTTATTCCTATAAAAGAAAATTCATTATCAAATGGAGCAATTATTATATTTAATAAAAAATTAAAAAAAGATCAGCACAATGAGTTTATTATAAAAATTATTGAGAGCCAAATAAAATTAGTTTTTAAAAAAGCAAAAGAAAGGGAAGAAGTTTTAATGTTGTTTGGACAGTATGTTGATAAAAGACAAATAGCCAAAATTCTTGAAAATCCTGATTTTCTTAAAAAACCTGAGATGATTGATTCTGTAGTTTTATTTGCAGACTTAGAAGGATTTACAAAGCTTATAAATGAAAATAATATAAATGAAGTTTTTGAATTTTTAAATAAGGTTTTTTATGAATTTACAAAAATTATAAATAAAAACAATGGAATTGTTGATAAATTTGTAGGTGATCAAGTAATAGGTATTTTTGGAATAATTGACTCTGAAAATAAGGAAGAAAATTCTCTAAAAAGCTCTATCGAGCTTCAAAAAATTATGAAAAAAGAATTTAATAAATATAATCTTGGGGTTAAAGTAGCTATTGTTAAGGACAAACTGCTTTATGGAAAACTAGGTGGTAAATTTAAAACAGACTTGACTGTTATTGGAAAAGGAGTAAATCTAGCTTCCAGGATATGTGAATATGCAAAAAGAGACGAGGTTTTAGTGAATAAGGAGTTATATAATTCTTTAAAGGAAAAATATTCTTTTAAGCTAAAAGATAAAAAAATTTTTCAAGGCTTTAACAAAGAGGAAGAAGTTTACAAGCTTATTGAATAGTTTTTATATGAATAAAATAATGGCAAAAAGATTTTAAAAATTTTTGATTATTTGTTTATCCCTTTATCAAATAATCTTTTTTTATTGTACATTATAATAAACTTTAAATATAACCTTTAATCTTATGATAAATGGTTGATGATAAATCTAATCATTTTAGACAATTGGCTTTAGAAGAAATTGCAAGACAACAAAGGTTTTACAAAGAAGATTTGGATATGTTTGGTAGATTTTTAGGCTTGAGAGATCTTCCAGAGTTTAATGATTTTTATCTTGAAAGCCCATCTACTTCTCATTCGCATTATAAGATACATCTTAAAGAAAAAAAGACTATGGATGAAATAAAACAATTATTAATCAAACAAGGATTAAAATTAGAGAAATACGATTTTGGGAAGCCATTTTATGAAATTCTCTTAAAGAATGGGAATGGACTTTTTCTTAAAGTAATTCAACCTAATGGGTTACTTATTTATGAGAATTATTAATTTTCTAAAAAATTTCAGTATTCTTAACATTTTCCAAAAACACTAAAAAATTTAATGAATAAAAGTTATATTTCTTAATACACCCATTATTTTTATTTTGTAATACCTGTTAAATAGTGACACATAGAAAGATTTAAATATTGTTATCCCATTATTAATATATGGAATCATTAGCTTCATTATCAAGATTTACAGAAAAATATCCCCAAATGGTTAATGAAGAATTGCAATATTCTTTTACTGGAGGTTCTGGTATACGATTAAATCAAGAACTAGCGAAATCTCAAGAAAGAAGACCAATAACTGATTTTGACTTAATTATTTTTAGAGAGGATGAATCTGTGAAGTATCCTACACATCAATTTAATTTAAAGAGAGTTAGGGATCTAATAGATTTAACTGATTCTGAAGTTTTAGATCTTGTAAAATTTGTTGAAATAGATGGCAAAAAATATTACTTTATGGATTCTAATTTTTTAACTTTATCTAAGACTTGTGCATTTGATAATCCACGTCCTAAAGATCTTGATGATATTTACAGATTGGATGAACTTGATTTAATTGATTTTGGAAAATTAAAAGAATTGTATTCAAAAGCTGTCACTATTACTCATAATTCAGATTTAGTAATTGAAACTCTTAAATGGGTTATTAATTATCCTAAAGATGAAACTATTGCAAGGGAAAAATTATTTGCATCTTTTCCCAAACTAGTTAACTTGCTTAATGAATTCGAGAAATATGATTTAGCTAAAAATATGGTAGTTTCTTTTTGTGAAGAGTATAGTGGAGATGGAAATGCTACAGCTAGTGTTATTTATAATGTTCATTCTGTTATTAGAGAAGTTAGATTTGACGAAGAAGATGAAAAATTAGAAACTTTAGATTGGTTATTAACAAAAGCCGGATTAGAAGATTATAGGGACTTTGATCATGAAGTACATTTAACTATAATTCCAAAACTAAGATATTCTAAGCCTAAGTTGTTTTTTATAATTGACAGAATAAATAATGAAGAGAATTTGTCCGTTAATTAAGTTAGAATAATTTTAATAACCCTACATACTTAATTCATTTATGCAGGAAGAAATTG
>CAYHYE010000030.1:0-8024 GCA_964360755.1 Candidatus Woesearchaeota archaeon | reverse complement strand
AAACGGTTTTAAGTTGTTAATTATTTCTAACATATGTTAAATAATATTAACACTAGTTTATAAATCTTTCCGTAACTAGCTTTTTATAATCTCAGTTTGATAAAACTGGCTAACTGAAAAATATTAAAATATATAAAAACAAAAGGTTTTTATGAAAGAAGATCTTTCTTATATCATTAGCGAATTATGTTTTGAATTTGGAGAAGGATTTCCTGAAAAGAATGAAGATAATTTTGATGGAGAATGGTTTAATCTTTCTTATTATAATTTTAATTTTAGAGTAAGTGACATTATTTTAAACTGTATTGGAGATATAGAAGGATCATTAAAGAGCACTGTAATGTGTAATGGCAAATTAGTCTATCAATGTGACTTCGATTATGATATCGATGAATCTCCTTGTCCAAATGGAAGTGTTTATATCCCTGGAGAATGGGAAGAGATTATCCGTAGGAAATATAATTATTATTTTGCTAATTCTGGATACGACCAGATATTATTTGATTTTGCATATTTAACAATAAAAAGTAGTCAAGGTGAACAGATGAGCTTCGCAGAAATTTCAGATGAGTTTTATTTTTAAAGGATAACCTTTAAATAATACTTTATTATCTTAAATTAATGATAAAGAAAGGCTATCTTATTTTATTGGTTGTTTTGTCAAGCTTAGTATCTATACCTGGTCTATTATTTTCTGGTCTTTTTTATACTTCTAATATTGTGGACCGCCAATTTGGATCTCTTTTAACTGAATTTTTCCCAACAGGATTAATATTTCTAATTTCACTTATTCCAATAATATCTTTATTTGTAACTTTAAAAATTAAAATTGAATCTAAAAAATATAATGTTACTTCACTAATTTTATTGGTCATAAATATAGTTTTAATAATATGGAATATACTTTTTTCTTTATCTTTGTTTACTCAATCATTACATTAATTTCTCACTCCTTACCTTATTTTGTAATGTTTAAAATAAATCTTTCCATTTGGATTTAACTAAATATCATAAAACTTTTTTAAAAATAAAACCAAAAGTTTTATAAACCTATTTTTTAATTAACTTATACTCAAAAAATGGCAAAAGAAAAACCAGGAATTAATATAATATTCGTCGGGCATGTTGACGCTGGAAAGTCAACCACAGTAGGTAGACTAATGTTTGACATGGGAAAAGTTTCTCAGCAAGAAATGGAAAAGCTTAAGGCTGAGGCTCAAAAACATGGGAAAGTTGGTTTTGAATTTGCTTATGTTATGGACAATATTAAAGAAGAAAGAGAAAGGGGAGTTACAATTGATTTAGCTTATCAAAAAATTATTACACAAAAATTTGAAGTAACAATAATTGATGCTCCAGGACATAAAGATTTTGTTAAAAATATGATTACAGGTACATCACAAGCAGATGCAGGCTTTTTAGTAGTTACTGCAAAATCAGGAGTTCAGCCTCAAACAACTGAACATTTATGGTTAATGAAAACAATGGGAGTTAATCAAATAAGTATTATAATTAATAAAATGGATGAAGTTGATTATAAAGAAGAAATTTTCAACAAAATTAAGGACGATGTTTCTAAACTTTTAGCAACTGTAGGATACAAACTTGATCAAATTACATTTATTGCAGCTTCAGCTTTAAAAGGAGAGAATATTGCTAAAAAATCAGATAAAATGAGCTGGTATAAAGGACCTACTTTATTAGAACAATTTGATAGATTTAATCAGCCTGAAAAACCTATTAATTTACCTTTAAGAATGGCTATTCAAGACGTTTATGAAATTACAGGAATTGGAACTGTTCCAGTTGGAAAAATTGAAACAGGAATTATGAAACCTGGGCAAAAAATTATAGTAATACCAGGAAGAAGCGGAAAAGGAGTTCCAGGAGAAGTAAAATCAGTAGAAGCTCACCATGAACTATTACCTCAAGGAGAGGCTGGAGATAATGTAGGGGTTAATCTTAGAGGTATTGGAAAGAAAGATGTTGCTAGAGGAGATGTAATTTGCGACGCTAACTATCCTGCGCCAATTGTAGAAGAATTTAGTGCTAAAATCGCAGTAATTAATCACCCAACTGTTATTGCTAAAGGATATACTCCAGTTTTTCATGTCCATACAGCGCAAGTTCCTTGTCAATTTATTGAAATTATTGAAAAATATGATACAAAATCAGGTCAAGTTTTAGAAAAAAACCCTGATATTTTAAAAAATGGAGATGTAGCTCTTATAAGAGTTAAGCCAATTGGAAATTTAGTTATTGAAAAACAAGCTGATAATCCTCATATGGCAAGATTCGCTATAAGAGATGCTGGACAGACAGTTGCAGCAGGTGTTTGCATTGATCTTAAAGCAAAAAAATTTAATTAATTTATAAAATCTATAAAATTGGGGATCATAATCAAAGCATTCCTGAGAATCAAAGACCTAAAACTGATTAATTTTTTATTTTTTCTTAAGTTAAGTTTACATATTACACAATAAAAATATTTAAATATATACTAATTTTTTAAGTTTCATGTTAACAAAAAGTGAAATAGAAGTAGCAATAAAAGATAAAGATGATTTTGTTAAAATTAGCTACCTTAATAGATTCCTAAAACAAGCTGACTCTATGGAAATGAAAAAATTTATATTATTAAGTCTAGCTGCAATTAATGAATCCAAAGGATTAATAAGCGATACAATAAAGAATGTTACAGGTGCTGCAGATGTCTCAATTACTTTTCGTGAAAAAAAAGAGCTTTATATAAAAGAAGTTTTTCTTTGGATAAAAATTGGTGAGTATAATGTAGCTGAAAAAGCTTTTAACAAAGCACTTAGTTATACAAGTGAAAGTGAAAAAAATAGTTTGCGTTCTTTATATGAAGATAGCTTCAAAGCTATTGCAAAATCATATGAAAATCAGGGAAAGAATAGAAAAGCAACTGAAGTTTATGACAAATTATATTCTATAACAAAAAATCCTGTTCTAAAGCTCGAAACTAAACAAAATTTGATGAATCTTTATTGGAAAACTGGAAATATTAGAGAATATAACAGGTTAAAAGGCAGTTCTTAAAATTTTTTACATTCTATTGTGTATATTCTATCTTATGTGAATTACTTTCCTTGTTATGAACTTTTATTTTATCAATATTCTCTCTCAAAGAGTTTATTATATAAACAAATGCATTGCCTCCTAAAAGAATTGGATTGTCCGCTAAAGTTTTAAATAATCTCTCTTTTTTCATTTTACTCTCTTCAAAAAATAGACGTCTTTCTTCTCCATCAATTTTTGATTTTAAAATATAATCGCCCGTACTGGTTGATTGTTTAAATTCATACTCTGTATTTTTAGTTACCCCTTCACGTGGTGTAAACCTTTTTACATCATAATGCATTAATTCAATCTTAGAATCTCCCAACCCTACTACAACATCTAATTTATCATCCAGATTATGAACTACATATTTTACCCTTATCTTGCTATCTTCACCAATAAACAATTTCATAGAAACATTTTGAATTTTTCTGCCATTATCAGATATTTTTCTTAGATCAACAAATTTTGTAGACTTTTCTCTAAATCTCTCTTGAAAAGAATAATTTCTTTCTTGAAAAAAATAGTCTATTCTTTTATCAATATCTGAAGGCTCAAAAAAGCATGGAGAGGATTCAATTAAAAAATGCAAATAACTTTCCCTCTCAAAAAAATTTATAATAACATCAACCAATTGCTTAAAAAAAGATCCTTGTTTCTTCTTAAGTTTTCTTATTATTTGTGATTTAGCTTTCATTAAGTCTTCAATTGACTTTGGTGATGAATTCATGAAATTAATCATTTCATCTAAAACCCCCTTATATGATCTTTCTCCAAGTTTATGATGCCACTCAATTTCTTTTCCATGAATTTCTGCGTTTAAGGTATAATTATCTTTTGAAAGCTCTCTTACTGCAACTTCAACACAACTTTCAATAGAGGGAGTAACTCCTACTTGAAAATCTGGAGTATAATATTTCTCATTTTTTAACATTGACTGCTTAACCTTATCTATTGGAAGACTTTGTACTACTAATCTTTTCCTACGATTCAATATTTCAGAAATGCTTTTACTGTTGTAATTCATATTAAATTATCTACAAAAGCAGTTTTTAAAAATTTAGATCCAAATTTATTGTATGGACTCCTAATTATTCTCCGATAATTCATCAAATTCCTTTTTCTTACTAGCCATCCATTTTTCCATGGCTTTAGGGTCTTTCATTTTCTCTTTCATCTTTCCCATCACTTCCATATGGGCTTCATCACCTTTTTCGTACATTTCGTGAGCATGTTTCATACTCATTACTTTCATTTCCTCAAATGTATTAGCATGAAATTCTTTATCACAAGCTCCACCGAGTTGTTTACAAGTCATTGTTTTCATTCTTGATACACCCTATAATTCAAATAAATTTAAATCTTTATAAATATGCCTAATATACAAAAATGGTGACGTTCACTCTACAGCCACAAAATCAGTTAAATATTTAAACCCTGGGATATTTTATATAGGGTTATTAGAAATATTAAGAACACATTATTAGTGTTGTTTATGATATTCATATTTACATTCATTTAATTTAAAGCAAGTCTTTAAACTAAAATTAGTGAAACTCTAAGAAGTGTTTTTTTTCTGGTAACAAATTAACCTAAATTAAGGAGAATAATAAATGGCAAAAATAAGTCCTATATCAATAAAATATATGATACATGCTAAGTTCGAGGCAACAGGTCCTGTAGAAAAACCTGATGTAATTGGGGCTATATTTGGTCAAACAGAAGGCCTTCTTGGAAGTGAGCTTGAAATAAGAGATTTACAAAAAGAAGGAAAAATTGGCAGGATAGAAGTTGAAACAGAAAGCGCTGGTGGTAAAACTACTGGGAAAATTCATATACCTACTGCTTTAGATAAAAGTGAAACGAGCTTAATAGCTGCTGCTGTTGAAACAATTGATAGAGTAGGCCCAACAGAAGCGAAAATAACTGTTGAAAAAATAGAAGATGTTCGCGGTAATAAAAGAGATTACATTCTAGAAAGAGCTAAAAAATTGCTGGAAAATATAGAAGGAGGAAGTTCAAGAGAAATCTCTGAAAATTTAAAAACCGCTTCAAGAGCTTCTAAAGTTCAAGAATATGGTGATGAAAAACTTCCATGTGGCGATATTTCAGGAAATGAAATTATCGTTGTTGAAGGAAGAGCAGATGTTCTGAATCTTCTAGAAAATAGAGTCAATAATGTAATTGGAATGAATGGAACAAAACTTCCAAAAACAATCATTGAACTCGGCAATGAAAAAGAAATCACTTTATTCGTCGATGGAGACCGTGGAGGAAGACTTATTGCTAAAAATGTTATTGATAATGCTAATGTAGCATTTATCGCTTTTGCACCTGATGGCAAAGAAGTTGAAGAGCTTAGCGGAAAAGAAATACTTGCCTCTTTAAGAAAGAAAATTCCTACAAAGGAATTTTCTTCTTATCCAACATTAAAAAAATCTGAAGGATTTGATAAAGACAAATTATTAAGCGAATTAAATCAAGTTAATGGAACAAAAAAAGCTTATTTTTTTGATTCTGAATTAAATATTATAAAAAAAGTTCCTGTAGGCCAAGCTAATAATGAATTAGAAAAATCGCACAATGTTAAAATTATTGCTATTGATGGAAAAGTTACATATAGTATAATAAAGTCTGCTGAGAAAATTGGAGTAAAAATAATTGCTGCAAAAAACTTCATAGATGCTGAATCTGATAATATTGAATTTATTAGTTTTTAGATAGTTTTTTAAATAATTTCCCCTATTAATTAGTATGAAAAAATTGGTGATGTTAGTAATTAGCTTTATCATTATTAGTTTTATTGTAGTATATCTAATATTTTTTTATTATCCTAAATGTAATGATCCTGCTTGCTGGGACTCAAAATTAAAAGTTTGTTCAAAAGTTAGATATATTAATTCGCCAGTAGATGTTACCTGGGAATACAAAATTTTAGGCAAAGAAACTATTGATGGGGAAGAAAAATGCAAGGTAAAAGTTCTAGCTATAGATATTAAAAGAGGTCTTGAAAAAACAGAAATACTTGAAGGAAAAGAAATGATTTGCTTTCTTCCATATGGTGTTATTGTTAAACCTGAAGCAAATCCAAATCTATGTACTGGAAAATTAAAAGAAGAAATGCAAAATTTGATAATCCAAAAACTACATGAATATATTTTACAAAATCTTGGGGAAATTAAAAATGAGTTAATTGAAATTGAAGGAATTACCTCACAAACTCAAGCCAATAAAAATTCCAGCACTTAGCAAGATTTAAAAAGGTATTTTTTCGTAAAGTTGTATGAGTATAGAAACTAAAGTTGAAGATAATACAGAAACTAGTGTAGCAAGCAGTATAGCGAGAGGTGAAATTAATGTAGAAAATAAAGCAGATAGAGATAAAATAAGAGCACATAATGATTACAGTGATGAAGAATTAATGGTTGTAATATGCTGTGTATGCTATGCATTTAAACCTAAAAACGGAGAAGCTTGGAAATCTATAAATAATAGGAATATAGAGATTAGGAAAAAAATAACAAAATCAATGAAGATATACAATCTTCTGTCCCATGGATATTGTCCTCCATGTGGTAAAGAAGAATTTAGAAAAATAGAAGAATTATATCTAAATCCAACTAACATTTTTTAAACTTTCTTTTCTTGAATAAATTATGGTGATTAAATTTGGGCCTGCAGGACTTGGGCCTGTAAAAGAAGCTGTAAAAAATCTTGAACAATATCACAAACTTGGATTAAAAGCATGCGAAATTGCTTTTACTTATGGACCTTATATAAAAGAGCATGAAACTTTAGAAATAAAAAAAGCTAGTGAGAAATTTGATATACAACTAAGCATTCATGCACAATACTGGATAAATCTTAATTCTGAAGATAAGAAAAAAATTGAACAAAGTAAAAAACGAATCTTGGACTGCTGTAAAATTGGAGAATTGTTAGGAGCTAAATATGTTGTCTTTCATCCAGGATATTATGGAAAAAGAGGCAAAGAAGAAACCTACAAAAATATTAGAGAAGCTATACTAGACATAATGGAAGAGTTAAAGAAAAGAAAATATAAAATAAAAATTGCTGCAGAAACAATGGGAAAAGTAAATGTTTTCGGAAGCAGTGAAGATATTAAATCATTAGTTAAAGAAACTGGCTGTGATTTTTGCATTGATTTCGCCCATTTGCTTGCAAGAAGTAATGGAAAAATGGCTTATAAGGAAATGGTTAATGAATTTAAAGAGTTTAAGGAATGGAACTGCCATTTTTCAGGCATTGTTTATGGAGATAAAGGCGAGAAGCATCATAAACCTACTCCTAAAGAAGAATTAAAAAAATTAATAAATGCTCTGCCTAAAAATAAAGATATTACAATAATTAATGAATCTCCTCAGCCTGTTGAAGATAGTGTAATGGGATTAAAAATTCTTAAAAATTAAATTCTTTTAAGCTCTTCAAGTAGAATTTTATTTAAAATTGCTCTTGCTTTTAAAATTTTTTCTCTTATGTCTTTTTTTTCTTTTATAGATTTTTTCAAATGATTTAAAGGAACAATGTCTATAATATAGACTCCTTTTTCTAAATGTCTATTTATATTTGAACTTGGTACCAAAATTTCTATTTTTTTTTCATTTTGATTTATAATATAAATTCCCATAATTTCTTCTAACATATTAGACAAAATTAATGTTAAATCCCTCTTAATATTTCTTGGCGGTTTAATTAATGTTATCTTTAATTCAGATCCAAATAAGGATTTAGGAAGCAAAACTCCAGAACTGTTTCCAACTTTTATTGCCCGACGGTAAAATATTCTTTTTTTTAACTTTTCATTTAAAGGTTCCATGTTATAACAATGTTATAACATTATTTATAAAGTTTTTTATCCAAATATAGTTACTACTAAGTAATGTTTAAATTTTGTTATTACCGTAAAGTTTATATAGGTATAA
>CAYHYE010000029.1:0-8163 GCA_964360755.1 Candidatus Woesearchaeota archaeon | reverse complement strand
GTTTAAATTTTGTTATTACCGTAAAGTTTATAAAGGTATAAATAATCTAAATTTTAAGATGTTCAAACCTAAATTTAAAATAAATACAATGAACGCGAAACCTTTATTTGGTTTCTTGTTAGCATTGGTAACTGTTGCTTTTTTTGCAAGTTTCGCAAGCGCATCAACTCTTCAACTATCAGGATTTTTTGTTGAAGTAGATGATATTCCAGTTAGTACTGGAAATGTAGCAATTGTTGGTGGAGATGTACTTCCTGTTGAAGTTGAATTCACTGCTGATGAAGATGCTACAGATGTAGAAATAAGCGCTTGGATTCAAGGCTTTAGAAGTGAGACAAGAGATGACAAAAGTTTTGCTGACCTTATAATTGGCAGCAGATACAAAGCGAGATTGTCTGTACCTATACCAGTAGATCTTGATGAAGATGAAGCTACTGAAAGAGATTTAACTCTTATAATTAGAGTTGAATCAGATGAAGGTACTCATGAAGAAGAATTCAGCTTAAAAGCTCAAAGACAAGCTCACAATCTTGACTTACTTTTAGTGGAATTTGATAATGTAGCAAAAACTGATTCAGTATTGCCTATATCTGTTGTTGTAAAAAACTTCGGAAGGCATGAAGAAGAAGATACATTTGTTACAGTAAGTATTCCTGTCTTAGGAATCTCAAAGACTACTTTCTTTGAAGACTTGTTCCCAGTAGATATCTGTGACGACGATGGCGATTGTGATAGAAGCGATTCTAGAGAAAGAAAAGTTTTCTTAACAATACCAAGTGGTGTTGTTCCAGGAGTCTATGACGTTAAAGTAACAGCTGTGAGTGAAGATGACGAAACTACTGTCATCAAACCATTAAGCATTGTTGGAACTCCAGTAGAAGGCCAAGTACTAGCTAATCCAACTGGTAAGACTCTGGCTGTTGGTCAAACAGCTACTTACGAGTTAATATTAGTTAATACTGGAAATAAAATTGCAATCTACAACTTAGTTCCAGAAGCTAGTGATGCTTTGACAATAAGTCTAAGCGACACACTTACAACTGTTCCAGCTGGATCAAGTAAAACTGTACTTGTTAATGTAAAAGCTAATAGAGAAGGAACTTTCAACTTCGGCATTACTGCTGTAAGTGGTGGGTTCTCTGAAACAGCTCGTTATACAGCAACAGTCCAAGGGCAATCAAGTGGAATTTCAACTAGTTCATTCAGCAATGTAGTTGCTCTTACAGTTGTATTAGCAGTTATATTTGTTGTACTGTTAGTTGTACTAGTTGTTTTGCTTACAAGAAAACCAGAAAAATCTGAAGAATTCGGAGAAAGCTACTACTAAATTTAATTTTTAGTTTTTTACTTTTTATTTTTATTTCTCCGAATTTATTTTTTAATTGTATAAATCTTTAAATAATAAAGGATTATTTTTTATATGAAATACATTAAAAAAAAACTATCACGGACAGAAAATTCGATGAAATATGGCACTTTTATTGGTAGTTTTTCTAAATCCTCTGAAAAATGTCGCAGAGAATTAGAAGAGAAAGTCAAAGATAGAATCCTCGGTCTAAGAGAAGTTGTTAGAATAATTATAAATTTGGGAGGTTTTTTAGGATATAGTTCGCCTGAAATAGCTAATAAAGTACGGGGAGATATATTCAAAGATGGATTAACATGTTTAGAATATGGTGTTAAAACAAGCTCTGATAAACTTGATATAGTAAGAGTTTATAAGGGAAGTAAAGTTTATGCCTATCTAGAAAAATTGGATGATAAAGGACAGCTTTATTTAGATGGAAGAAATTTAGAAGATCTTCTTAAAGATGGGTTCCACAAAAAGACATTACCAGAATGATATAAATTAGGTACCTATATAAAAAAGAAAAATTAGTTTTTACAACCCTTGTTTAACTTCTGGTTGAAGATCTAATTCATTTTCTTTTAAATTTAAACTTAAAACTTTTGAAATGCCATTATTCATACTCACTCCATAAAGAATATCTGCTCCTAAAATCACTGAGTCGTTATGACTAATAATAAGATATTGTCCTGATTGTATATATTTCTTTAATAAATTAGTAAGTAATTCAGAGTTTCTTTTATCCAAAGCAGCATCAATTTCATCTAAAACATAAAATGCATATGGTTTATATTCCTGAATTGCAAAAATAAGCGATAAAGCTATAAGTGCTTGCTCTCCCCCAGACAAAGAAGTAACATCAAAATATTTTCCTTTAGCAACCTTTATTGTAATTGTCACCCCGCCATTAAAAATATTTTCTTTATCTTCCAATTCAAGAAAAGCATTTCCCTTAAAACTAAGCTGTGAAAAATTCCTTGTAAAAAGATCATTTAGTTCATTAAACGTTCTTATAAAAGTTTTTTTCTTTTTCTTATCTATTTCTTCAATTATTTTTAATATTCCATCTCTTTCATTCTCTAACTCTTTTGTGCGGTTCGCAATTTTGTCATATTCTTCCTTTATTTCATCATAAGTTTCTAAAGCTCTAAGATTAACACTTCCAATCATTAAAATAGCCTGTTCAGATTTCTTTAACCTTTCTTCTAAAGAAGGTATACTTTCAGACAATAGCTTAATACTTTTAAATTCATTTAATTCAAATTCTAATGACTCTTTCTCTGCTGAAATTTTGGCTATATTTATTTTATGATTATTTATCAAATCATTAAACCTAGAAAAAATATTTTGTTTTTCAACTGATTCCACATTTTTATCTTTAATCTGCTCTTGAACCTTTGTTCTTTCATCAAAAAGTTTTTTAAAGCTTTCATTTAACTCTTGCAGACTTTTTTGTTTTTTAATTAAACTTTTTTCATTATTCTTTAAATCTTCAGAAAGCCTTAATATTTCCTTTTCTAATTGATTTTTATCTTTTTTGATCGTATTTATTACATTTAAAATACTCTCCATTTCTCTTTCCTTATATAGGATGCTAGTATTAATATTTTCATCAGTAACTGAAGAAAGCTCCTGCAATTCAAAGAATAGTTTATTATGTCTTTCTTCAATTGAATTTTTATCTAAGTTTTTATTCTCTAAAATAGATAATTTTGATTTAAAAACTTCAATCTCTTTATTAGTTTCCTTTTCATTATTAACTAGATGTTTTATCAATCCTTTTTTTTCTTCTATAGAATTTAAAATAGATAACTCATTTTGTTTATTTGTCAATTCTTCTTTTAATTTATTTATCAATGATAAATTTTCTTTATTTTCCTTATTAATTTTTAGTAATTCTTCTTGAATTTTTTCTATAAATGACTTATTTTTTTCAATATTAAAGTTTGCTTCATTTATTACATGTTGTTTATGTTCACCAGTTAATTTAACTTGACACAAAGGACAAGTTTGTGAATTTGGTATATTAACTTTAAGTTCTGTATTGCGTTTTATTTCTACCTCAAACACTGAAAAATTCTTTTCTAGTTCTAATTTTTTATCTGATGATTTTAATAACTCTATTTCAAATTCATTTAATTGCTTCTTTATTCCGTGAATTTCATTTATACATTCTTCAATTGTTTGGACACTTAATTCTTGAGAAATAGATTCTATATTAGAATAAATTGATTTTGCTTCTAACTTTATCTTAGATAGTATGGCTTCTTTGTCTCTAATTCTATCTTTAATATTATTTATCTCTGCCTGATAAGAATAAAAATTATCTTTTTCGTCTTTTACTCTTTCTAATTCTTGTTTTTTTAATTTTATTTCAGTTTGTTTCTTAGAAATCTTTGGAGACTCGTTTTTTAATTCTTCTAACTCATTCTCTAAATCAGTAATATTGGCCTCAAGCTCTTCTTTTCTTATTTCATTATCTGAGATTTTTTTCTCAAAGTTTTCTTTTCTAGTCCCATCAGCAGCAATTTTTACATTCAATTCAGTAACCTCTTCATTCAAACTATCTCTTTCAATCCCCGTAGTTTTTTGGATAAATTTGTTTATTTCATTTATTCTATTTTCTAGAGATAAAATTTCTGAGTTTATTTTTTCACTCTCATCTTTAATACGAGACTTAAATTTTTGATTCTTTTCTATCTCTATTTTAATCAATTCTAAAGATTTTATTTTTTCTTCAATTTTTTTATTTATTATGGAAGCTTTACAACTTTTTATCATATCCTCCAATTCTTTAAACTTAAGGGCTTGCTTTCTTTCATTTTCAAGATTTTTTAAATAAGCTGTCCTTTCACGTAAAACTGCAGAAACTTCTCTTAATTTTTCTTCTGTTTTTTCAATTTCATTTAAAGACCTTTGTTTTCTTGTTTCATAAATTGAAATACCTGAAATTTCTTCAATTAATTCTCTCCTCTCTTGTTGATGCATTTTAACAAATCTTGATATTTCACCTTGTAGAACTAAATTAAATCCATTTGGATCTATTCCAGCTTGTGCTAATAATTCAAGAACTTCTTGTCTTGTTTTTAATTCACTATTAATTCTGTAAGCACTCTGTCCATTCCTCCTTACAGTGCGCTTTATATTAATTTCCTTAGAATTTAAATTAAATTTTCCCTCTTCGTTGTCAAGAACCAGCTCTACTGAAGCTTCTTGGGAAGGTTTTCTTTCTTTAGATCCTTGAAATATTAAGTTTGAAGCTTTAGCTGCTCTAATGCTCTTTGCGCTTAGTCTTCCTAAAACAAAGCATAATGCATCTGAAATATTGGACTTTCCAGAACCATTAGGACCTATTATAACATTAATAGCTTTATCAAAAGGCAGCTCTGTACGATTAGCAAAACTTTTAAAACCATGTAACACCAATTTTTTTACATAAGTCATATCAAGAATAAATTATGAATATATTTAAACTTTAATATAAAATAAAGACAATACTAAAGTTAATAAATAAGGATAATATATTAAAATTTATGGAAATAAACGCTATAAATAGTATAAGATATGCAGAAATGATAATTCCTAGTGTTTACTCATCTATGTTAAATATGCCAAGAAGGATAAATGATGAAGAAAGTGAAAAACTTGAAAGGAAAATTGAACCAATTAATGCAACTCCAGGAGAAGACATTGATATGTTAAACTATAGAATAGGCGATTTTCTTGATGTTAAAGTTTAATAAAAAGTAAAAGATTCTAAAATTAGAAATCAGTATCTGAGAACTCTCTTTCCACCATATTTATAATAACTCGGACGAAACTGGGCACTATATTTTTCTTAAGACAATTTTTATAACAATCTATTTAAAACAAGTTTTTTCTATTAATTTATGACTTTGGATTTATATTTATTTAGACATGCAGAAACAGAATACAATGCTCATAATAATCTAATTGGAGGGCAATCAAATTTTTTAAGGTTATCTGAAAGAGGAGAAAATCAGGCTAAACTATTGGGAGTAAGAATTGTTAGAGAAGGTATAAAATTTGATGAAATATATTCCTCTACTGCTGAGAGAACTCAGCAGACGGCCAAAATTGTATGTACTACTATTAGATTTCCAATTGCAGGACTAATTACAACACCCGAACTTTTAGAATTATCACAGGGAGATTGGGAAGGAAAAGAGCGTTGTGAGATATATACTTCAGAAGTACTAGCCGAGATGAAAGCAAAACATTGTAATTTTAGGGCTCCAAATGGAGAGTCACAAAGAGATGTAGAAGAAAGAGTTTATTCTTGGGTTGAAAAAACGCTAATTGATAGGAGAAAAGACTTAACGGTTGGAGTTTTCGGCCACGGAGTTGCCACAAAATGTTTGTTAAGAAGAATTATGAATTCTGACCCAGAACTAACTTATAGAATTTGTATTAATAACTGTTCAATATCTAGAGTCAAGTATTCTCATTCTGGACAGCATGAAGGATGGAGTTTGATAAAGATAAATGATGACGCTCATTTAGCTGAAGCTGGTTTTAATCCTGCAACATTTGTATAGATAACAATTTTTCATTTATCGGACACTTTTCAAATCACCAATAAAATATAGTGGACACTTCTGGCAGCTATATTTATAATATCTGAGAACAAAAGTGTCCCACATGTTTATAATGTATTAAATATTATAACTTAGATGAAAGGAAATTTACAAATATATTATGATATTGAAGCAGATATTTTAGAGATTCAGATAGGCGAGCCTACAGAAACCTATTTTGATGAAATTGATGATGATTTGTTTGAAGGACATGATGAGCAAACAGGTAAATTAAAGGGTTTTAAAATATTCAATTTTAAGAAAAGAGGAGGAATGAAAGATATAAGAATACCTCTTCCAGCCAATATAGAAATTAATGGGGTTAATTAAAACAATTTTCTCTGAATTTTAAAAGATTTAATGTTTTTAATTGTGCTCCAAGATTCCCTAAATATTCCCTTGTCTTTATACTTCTCATAATTTTCCTGAATAAATTTTTTAGTTATTGGATCTGCAGAATAGCCTGAGCCAAAATCAATTCCAAATTTTTCTTTTATTTTTTTAACCTCTGCATCTCTCCTAACTTTTGCTAAAATGCTGGCAGCACTTACTACAACATGATTTACGTCTGCTTTATGTTCACAAATAATATTTAAACTAGATTTTGCCATGAGAAATTTTTCCAAATATTCTTTCCATGAATTAATGTTAGTTGATGGACAGTCAATTATTACTTTTATCTGCTGCTTGGATTTTTTTGATTGGTTTAATTTGTTAATTATTGTAGCAGCAGCAACAGCTTCTCTTTGATTTAAATTTAAATTATCGCCGTGTTTTCCATCAATTTCAGCAGGTTGAATTAAAACCTCATAAGTTAATAAAGATATTTTTTTTATTTCCTGCGATAAAATCTCGCGTTTTCTTGGCATAAGTGTTTTTGAATCTTTAATTCCAAGCTTAATAAACTGCTTTTCTATCTCACTATCAACTAAAACTCCTGCTAAAACCATTGGTCCTATTGCTGGGCCTCTTCCAGCATCATCGATTCCAATTATCAGCATTTTATAATGAGTGTTGGAAGGTATAAAAAGATTTATAATCTTCTCAATGCTAAAAGAGTCTTGCTTAAATCTCCTAAATCTCCCAATTCCTCGAATCTTAATAAAGTTTGAAGTTTATCTTGTAAATCTTTAATAGACCCTAATCCATGAATTGATCTATTTTCTTCCAAGACACTAGAAAAAAGAACTCTATATCCCTCAACCATGGTTGATAAATATTCTATATTCTCTGCATTATTGTACCCTTTGGGTATTGATTTTAGAATTTCAGCAGCTTTTTCAAAGTCTCTTGCTTCTAAAGCTCCTTCAAACTTTTTTTGATGTAATGTAGAAGGGTATGTGGTTGAAAATATTTTTGGCATCTCAATTTCTGTATTAACTTGCTTATAAAGATGATTATAGTAAAAAATAACCTTTTAGAAGCCTTTAAAAATGATTTAATATTGGATAACTTATAGCGGAGTAGAGGAGCCTGGAGTCCTCGCAGGGCCCATAACCCTGAGATCGCGCGGTTCAAATCCCGCCTCCGCTATTTTCTTTTTTTTCTTAAAGTAAGTTCTTTTGGCAAAGGCTCAAGCATTGAATTTATAATATACGCGGCAACAACATCTCCACCTTTTAATTCTTTTAGATTTCGATATGTTTCCTTTAATTTTTCAGCTAAAAGTGTTGTTAATTCCTGCTCTTTAGAAGATGAAAGTGTTAAATTCTCTATAGTTCTAAACCTTCCAGTCAACAAATTCAAGACCATTTTTTCTGCCACTTTTTCTGTTTCAAAATTAAAATAAATGTCGTATCTATCAGAATCACTGGTATCTCTTTTATGGTAAGGCACAATTACTGCCCCGCGTCTATAAACCCACTCCCTATTATGTAAATCATATAAAACATTTCCATCAGAAATAAGGCTAACTTTTATATATCTTGCAGTATGTCTTTTCGATTTCCTTATTGAAACCATAAAAATCAATGACCTCTATGATATAAAAACTATTATATGATATAAAATAATTATTCATAATAATAAAGCAAGCAAATAATGATAATATTGGTGATTATAAACGGTAAGGTAAACTTTAAAACCTTTAATTATCAATAATATTAATTATGCCCGGATTGCATAATGGTATTGCAGTGGATTGCTAAATAAAAAGAACCTACGGTTCTTCTTACAAGAGATTCTATAAGAATCTCTGTACACAAATTCTTACGAATT
>CAYHYE010000028.1:3226-8600 GCA_964360755.1 Candidatus Woesearchaeota archaeon | reverse complement strand
ATCTTTTTTTTAGATACTCTCAGAATAGAGAATTACGCAGAGAAGAGAATGGTTTCTCATATTTTAATCAAAGACTTCCTATTAATGATAAGTCAATTGCAGGGCATGTTGCTAAAAGTTTGGATACTTTGAGGATACCAGATGTTTATGATATTAGTGATAATTTTCCTTATAAATTTGATAAGAGATTTGATGAGGAATCTGGTTTTAGAACTAAATCAATGATATGCGCACCTATAATAAATTGTAATGGAGAGATTCTAGGAGTTTTACAGTTTGTAAATAAAAAAGAAAATGGCAGAGTTATTCCTTTTTCACTTGAAGATCAAGAAAAGTTAGAATCTTTTTCAGTATCTGCAACAGATGCAATAGTTACTGGTATACATGGTAGGAGAGAGATTGAAAGATATGGAGAAATAGCTACCCGTCATGATCCTTTGGAATCTGGGTTGCATATGAGAAGAGTTTCAATATATGGTAGTGCACTTTTAGGAAACTTATTTGCTAAACCATCAGAGAATGTTATTAATAGTTTAAGAGAACGATTTTCTAAATCTCAAGATGAAAATGTTGATGATAGAGAGATTAGAATGTATCAATCAGATTTTGAATTAGCTTCTATTCCTCATGATATTGGAAAGTCTGAGATAAGCCCCTCTATTATGCAAAAGCCTGGTAAGCTTAGTGATGAAGAACGTAAAGAGATGCAAAAACATACTACACTTGGCGCAAAGATTATTGATAGTAAAGATAAGCGAAAATTAGCTGTTGGAGAAATGGCTAGAAGAATTGCTTTATATCATCATGAAAAATGGAATGGTAGTGGTTATCCAGAGGGTCTAAGTGGCAATGATATACCATTATCAGCTAGAATTCTTGCAGTGGTAGATGTGTATGATGCTTTAACATCTAAGAGATGCTATAAAGATGCTTTTTCTCACGAAAAAGCTTGTGATGAAATTGAAATAGAATCTGGAACTCATTTTGATCCTTCTATAGTTAATTCTTTTATAAATATTCAAAGTATTATCAATGAAATAAGAGAGCATTACAAAGAATAAAACTTTTTGGAAAAGTTTTAGATCAAAAATATTAATAGCTAAAACAAAAACTTATTAAATCTTGTTTATATTTTTAATTAATGGAAAAGAAGAAAAGGAATATTATTATTGCTGTTGTTTTGATTGCTTTAATACTCATAGGATTTTTTGCTTTAATAAGAAGTTCTGAAATTAAAATAATGATAATCCCAGAATCTGGAGTTGTGGAAGTTGATTCTGGAAAAGGATATGTGCAAATAAATGAAGAAACTGTTCTTAAAGGTGATGAAACTATAAGAACACAAAGCAATTCAATTGCAGTAGTTATACTTCATGAAAGCGTTTTAATTACTCTTGAAGAAAATACAGAAATTTCAATTGAAAGTTTAGTAAAAGATAACATTATTGTAAAACAAAATAAGGGTTCTACTTGGAATAAATTTACAAGATTAAATGGAGTTAGTGATTATAATGTTAAAACTCCAACTTCTGTTGCAGCTATTAAAGGAACTGAGTTTGGTTTAGAAGAAAATCAAATAATTGTAGCTAGCGGAAAAGTTTCTTTTATAAAAAATGAACAAGAAATTATTGTTGGCGATTTAGAAAAAGCTGGTTTTGTAAATAATGAGCTAAAAAAACTTCCTTTAACTCCAGAAGATAAGAAAAAAATAATTGATAATATGAAAAGACAAGTTAATTATTTGAAATTTTTAAGAGAAAAAGAGCTTGAAAAAAATAAAATTTTAGTTGCAACTTTGGAAAAGACTATTGGTAAAGGATATACAGCAGATGAGTTTTTCCAGAAAGTTGATCAAGGTGAAATTAATATTGAAGAAGCAATAGCAAAAAGCCCTATCCCGCTTCCATTTGAATCAGTTACAAAAGTAAAAAATCTTTCACTTGAGATTCAAAAGCAGCTGCAGGATATTGCTAAGATTGAAGGTTATTAATTTTTATAATGGTTAAATTTTTAAAAATTCAACAATATTTTAAAGCAAATTTGCAGAAAAAGTTTGCAATATTTCTTATAATTTTCATTTTTATATCTTTATTTTTTATAATTTTAAATTATATGAACACTTTTTCAAATATACAATTTATACTTGCAGATAATTTATATGGAGAAAAAAAACCTTTAGATAACATTATTATTTTATCTATTGACGATGAAAGTATTAATAAGATTGGCAGATGGCCTTGGGATAGGGAGGTTTTTGCCCAAATATTAAAAAAGATAAATAATGAGAAAGTAATTGGCATTGATGTTACTTTTTTTGAGTCATCTAATGAAAAATCAGATTTAAAATTATCAGAAGAAATGAAAAAGCATAAAGTTGTGCTAGCCTCTGAATTTATTTCTTTTAAAGAGGAGAATAGAAATGTTTTTGGAGATAAAATCCTTAAGCCAATTCCTATTTTAGAAGAAAATGCTAAAACAGGCTATGTTAATATTATTACAGATAACGATGGTATTACAAGAAGAGTTAATCTTAATCTTTCTATAGATGAAAAATATTTTGCCCATGTAATTTTTGAAGAAGCATTTGAATTAAAAAGAGAAGTAAATAATGAATTTATAATAAATTTCATAAATAAGCCTTATTCGTTTTCTTATATAAAAGCAAATGATGTTTTATCAGGAAATTTTGATAGTAATATTTTTAAGGATAAAATAATTTTAATTGGCGCTACAAGTCCTGATTTGCATGATAATTTTTTCGTTCCAACTTCATATGGAACACCAATGCCAGGAGTTGAAGTTCAGGCAACAATAATACAAAATCTTTTGAATAATGAAGATTTAAGAAATCAAACAAAATTTTTAACAGCATTATTAATAATTCTTTCAGGATTTATTGTTTTGCTTTTAGTATATTATACAAAACCTCAGATTAATATCCCTATTTTGCTGTTTTTAATAATTATTTATGAGATTACTGTTATAAAAATATTTGAACAAAATATTATAATGAATGTTCTTTATGTTCCTTTAACTATTATTTTTTCTTATTTGGTTTTAAATGGGGCGTCATATTTAATAGAATATAATTTAAAGCAACAAATAAAAAATGCATTTGGTAAGTATTTGTCTCCTATTGTTGTTGAACAGCTTATTAAAGATAAAGATAAATTAAAGCTTGGAGGAGAAGAACGTGAAGTTACAATCTTTTTTTCAGACATTCGGGGTTTTACAACTATTTCAGAAAAACTTTCTCCAACAGAATTAGTAAAAATGCTGAATTATTATTTAACTATTAATACAGATATTATTCTTGAAAATGGTGGAACTGTTGACAAGTATATAGGCGATGCTATAATGGCTTTTTGGGGAGCACCATTAGAGGATAAAGATTATACAAAAAAAGCTGCTGAAACATGCATTAAATTAAAATATGCTCTTGACCCAATTAAAAAAAAGTTCAAATTAAAATATGGTGTTGATTTTGATATTGGCATGGGATTAAATACTGGAAAAGTTATTGTTGGGAATATAGGAAGCACAAAAAGATTTGATTATACTGTTATTGGGGATGAGATTAACTTAGGCTCAAGACTTGAAGGTTTAACAAAACAATATGGAGTTAATTTAATAATTTCAGATTCTACAAAAGGAAATTTAAATGAAGAATTTATAACAAGGGAGCTGGATTTAGTGGCTGTTAAGGGCAAAAAAAAGCCTGTAGCTATTTTTGAATTAATTGATTTAAAAAAGAACATTAATAAAGAAGAATATAAAAAATTGAAATTTTTTATTGAAACTTATGAAAAAGGGCTTTCTTTATATAGAACTTCAAGATTTAAACAAGCAATTAATTTTTTTAAGAAAGCTTATATGTTAAAAAAAGATAAATCATCTGATGTTATGATTCAAAGATGCAAAGAGTTTATTTTAAATCCTCAGAAGGATTTTAATGGAGTTTATGTTGCGAAAAGCAAATAATTAAGTTTATTATATAAACACTTAAAAAGCCACCTGTATTTTAGCTTTTATGGCTGATTTTAAGAGGGCGACAGCATATAAACTAAGGATAGGTGATATTTTTAATAGTCAGAAAATTTTTGATGGAGAGAGATTTAATTTTTTAGATTTTAATGGAAAGAAAGTTTTTAGAATTAATATTATTGCAAATGTTATTGAGAAATATGTTTCTTCTGAGAAAGCTTACATTTCTTTAACTATTGATGATGCTTCTGGACAAATAAGAATAAAAATTTTTGGAGATGATGTTTCTAAGTTTTCTGAAATAAGTCAAGGAGATAGTGTTTTAATTATTGGTCTGATTAGAAATTACAATGATGAACTTTATATAAATCCAGAGATTATTAAAAAGCAAGATCCAAGGTATTTATTAGTTAGAAAATTGGAGTTTGAAAAAATGCAACTGAGTATAATTGATGTAAAAGATCGTTTAGCTCTTGCAGATAAAATAATTAATCTTGTTAAGACTTTAGAACCTGAAGGAATTTCTCAAGAAAAATTAATATTAGATTTTGAAGAAAGTCCTGATTTAATAAAACAAGAGATAATTAAATCTCTTGAACAAGGAATTTTATATGAACCTAGACCGGGAATGTTAAGATATTTAGGTTAATTATTCTAATATTAATAAAGAGGCAATTATTAGTATTCCTAGTATAAATAAGATTAATTGTAATATAGATTGTAAAGATTCTGATTTTTTATGTAGTTCTGGAATTAAATCAGCTGTTGCAATATAAATGAAATTTCCTGCTGCAAATGGTATTAATATTTCCATTAATAGTTTAGATTGTGAGCCTATTAGTAAAGTTAAAACTGCTCCAAAAATTCCTGTTAATGCTATTAAAAAATTTGCAATAAGAGCTTTTTTTCTTGTATATCCTCCATAAATTAAAACTCCATATTCACTAATTTCTTGTGGGATTTCATGTATTCCTACTGCTAAAGTTGTTGCAATGCCAACAGGAATTGAAATTATATAAGAAGCTGCTATTATTATCCCATCTAAAAAATTATGTACTCCTTCTCCTATTAAATTCATAGTTGTTAAGGGGTGCTTATGCTCCTTTGTTATTGGATGATGGCAGTGTCTCCAATGAATAAATTTTTCAATTACAAAAGAGAAGGATATTCCAATTAGAATATAGCTTGAAATTAATAATGTAAAACCATTTTTTTCTACTGCTTCAGGAATTAAATGTATGAATGAATCTCCTAATAAAGTGCCTGCTGAGAAGGCAATTAAATAAATAAGAATTTTTTTTAGTTTTTTTTCTTGTATTCCTAAAGTAAAAATTCCTATTAATGATATTAATGATATGATAAATACACTTGCTAATGTATAAAGCCAAAT
>CAYHYE010000028.1:0-3126 GCA_964360755.1 Candidatus Woesearchaeota archaeon | reverse complement strand
CCATCCACCACTTTTTCTGCTCTTTTTTATTAAGCCAATAAGCTAAAATGATTAAGAAAATTAATCCTACCAACGATATTAAGAACCTTCCCATACTTCCTGCATTTGGCCAGTATGTTTGAGCACCATAAATTAATGTTACGACTCCTCCAAGCATTATCCCAACTCCTACAGATTCAAGAACAAAGAAAATTCCTCCTAAGGCTATTAATACTACTCCTATTGGAACTGAGATTATAAAAACAGTTTTAGAATAATTTTTTGATTCTTCTTCTAATTTTTTATTGCAGTCATAGTATAAATCACAATAACCATTTGGAGTGCCTTTAATAGGAGCTGGAACTGACCTTGTATTTTCATAATATGAATTCCATTTAGCGCCTTCAAAAGCCTCACATTCTGCAGAAGTATTTATTTCATAACCTGGAGAAACTATATCTTTGCAATAATCATCCCATTGTGGCTGTTCACCATAAAATGCTTGAATTCCATATATGGCAACAAAACTTGTTAGTATTGTTATTGCTAAACCAATTACAATTGCCTTTAAATTTATCACAATTTTATTAAATTATGTGCGTTTAAATATTTATCTTATAAAGTTTATTTAAAGTTAATATGAACTATAATACAAAGATTTAAAAAGCTGGAAAACGAGTTTTCTAAAAGCAAACTAGGAAGTATCAACTCCTGGACGCAAAAAATAAAATGAATAAATATTCAATAAATTAACCAGGAGGAAATATGGACAGATTCGACAGAGATTCTAACAGAAGAAGCTTTGGTGGAAATAGGGGAGGATTTAAAAGAGATTTTGGCCCTAGAGAAATGCACAAAGCAGTATGTTCAGAATGTAAGCAAGAATGTGAAGTGCCTTTCAAACCAACAGAAGGCAAGCCAGTCTATTGTAAAGATTGTTTCGCTAAACATAGAAGATTCTAAATTTTATTTTTAGATTAAAGCCTCGAGTGAGGATTGAACTCACGACCTCGTCCTTACCATGGACGCGCTCTAACCAAAACTGAGCTATCGAGGCATAATAAAATGTAAAATATTATGTTTATATGGTAATAATTTTATTGTTTAATCTAATCATAAAATTAGTTATTTAAAATATCATCTATGCTTATTTCAAATAAGGCAACTGGCATTTTAAGTCTGAAATTATTTAATATCTTTGGGTGAATTTCACCTAAAAAACCAATAGGTTTGTTATTAAAAAAAATTTCTGCAACCCTTCCGTCAATAAAATAACTAGGAAAAGATTTTGGATTTTTAATTTCTAAATTTATATCTAACATCTTAGAAAAATATTCTATTATTTGCTTTAATCTGGTAAAATTTCCACTAATTAAAGCAACAGCAAGTTTTTCCTTTTCAATAAAACCATCAAAAACCCTTCCCAATTGAAAAATCTCCTGCGGATATTCAACGTCTAAATTTTTTGATAAGATATTTAAAAGACAGCTTGTTAAATCTTTTCTAAGAAATTTATATTCTGTCTTAGAATCCTTAACTTCTATAAAACTCTTAAAATTTTGTTCTGTATTTTTAATTATGTCTTTATTGACTAAGTGATAGCTCATAGTTTCTATCATTCCTAATCCGATAAAAATATCAGAAATTTTCATTTTAAAAGTTTCTTTAAAATCAGTCCTTCCTATAGTAGATATTTTTGGTATTTCTGGAATAAATTTGTCATATCCATAAGCAATTGCAATATCTTCAATTAAATCAACTTCATGTAAAACATCAGCTCTATAAGAAGGAACTTTAACTATACCTTTAGAATATTCATAACCCATTCTTTCTAAACATTTTTTTACATTATCTTCTTTAAGCTCTAAACCTAAAAGTTTATTTAAATTAAGCAAAGATAAATTCATTTTTTCAGGGGTAAAATCAGGAGTGATGATATTTTCAGCACCTTTAATAGATATTTGATAAATCTTGCCCCCCATAAATTCTAGAGAAAGAACAATTATATTTAGGATTTTATTAAGAGTATTTAAATCATTTCCAGAACACTCTATAAAAATATCCTTTGTATCTAAAGAAATTTTTCCAGTTTTGTCGGAATTAATTATAGGTGGCATGCTTAATATTTCATGATTAGAATCTATAAAAACAGGAAACTTATCAAAATTATTTAGTAAATATCCATACTCTTTACCAGCTGGATGTTGTGAAAGAATTTGCTTTCCATTTAATTCTTTGTTAAATCCTAAAGGGCGAAATTTAATTTCTTCTGGATTTAAAGCCTTATAACTAATTGGAAATTTAATTTTTTCTAAAGGATAGATGCCAATAGCAACCTTTTTTCTTTTTCTACCTAAAGTTAAATGAAGTTTCTCTTGAATATCTATGATTTCTTTAATATTATTATCATCTAATTTTAAATCCTTAACAACTGAACAAACAGTATAAGGTCTAACCTTAGAAACGCTTTTATCTACATAAACAATAAAATCTTTTTCTGGCTTATTTAAATTAACTTTTTTTAGACCAATATCCTTGCCTAAAAAAGATTTTAAAGCATTAATATAATTTCCATAAGAAAGTAAATCAGGCCTGTTTGGAAAAATCTCTATATGTACTGCTTCATCTGATATGGATTCTATTGGGGTACCAAACATAGCAATTTGTTCTTGCATTTTCTCATCTAGTTTTTCTATATCTTTTTCAAAATTTTTTCTAGGCAAGATAAGTATTGTCATTTTTTCCAGATTTTTATTTTTCTTAATTGAGCTAAATCATTTTCATACAATTCTCTTAAGTCTTTTATACCATAATAATCTACTAAAATTCTATCAAAACCAGGCCCCCAGGCTAAAACAGGAATGAATTCTCCAATTAAAGGAACAACTACTTCTGGACGAAAAATTCCAGCTCCACCTAATTCAATCCATTGTTTTTTTTCTAAGTGAAAAACATCTATTTCAACACTTGGTTCTGTATATGGAAAATAAGCAGGTCTAAATCTTATTTTAGAAAATCCCATCTTCTCAAAAAACTCTTTTAAATAGCCGAGTAAATGTCTAAAATTAACATTTTTATCAACGACAATTCCTTCTGTTTGGTTAAACTCAAATCCATGATTCCAATCAACTGTTTCATTTCTAAAAC
>CAYHYE010000027.1:0-8876 GCA_964360755.1 Candidatus Woesearchaeota archaeon | reverse complement strand
TATATTATATATAATATAAAAGTTATATTATTATATATATAATATATAATATAAAAGTTTTTAAATAAATAATATAAAAATTTTAAAAATAAAATCAATGTTTTTAAATATTTCTATAAGAAATAAGGGGGTGAGTATTTAATTTTTAAGGAATTTAAATCAAAAATTTTAGATAAATTTAAGTCAAAAATAAAAGACATATATTAAATATTTAATTTAAGGAATAAAAAATCATAGAAAAGTTTAAATATACCTTTAATTTAAAAAAAACATGACAGACAAGTATCCTTTAAAAGATATTTTAGGTAAGATGGTTGTTACAAAAGAAGGTAAACGCTTAGGGTTAGTTCAAGATGTTACTTTTGAAGTTCGTTCTGGGGAATTAATACAATTAGTTGTTAAGAGTCCTACTCCATATACAAACAATTTAAATTTAGAAAGAACAAATTTAGGAGAATTATTAATTCCACATAATTCAATTATGGCAATAGGGGATTTTGTGGTTATTTCTGAAGAAGATTTTAGATAAATATTTATAAACTATATTTTCAACAATAATTTATGAGAGTTATTGGATTTACATTTAAAAAAATTTCTATAGAAAAGAAAAAAGAAATTATAGGTAGCGTCAATGTTAATTCTGATATGAAAGTTATAAACATATCTAAAGGGAAAACAGATCTTTTTGGAGATAAAGAAACACTCTCTATAGAATATCAATTTAAAATTGATTACCAACCAGATTTTGCTAATCTTTTATTTGAAGGAATTTTAGTCTTATTAATGAATGATAAAGATGATGATGATTTGATGAAATCTGTTTTAAAAAAATGGAAAGATAAAGTCCTTCCAGAAGACTTTGGTGTTACAATTTTAAAATTAATTTTTTCAAGATGTAATCTTAAGGCTTTATTATTAGAAGAATACCTTAACCTACCCCCACATATCCCAAATCCTGAGTTTTCAAAAATAGATAAAAATTTATAGTGCTGGCTTTTCTTTATTTAATGCCAACAATTTCAAATAAAAAGAAAGATAAGATTTCTGAACAAATCCTTTCTATACTTTATGACAATTTTCCTAAATTATTCTTTACTTCCCACATAGCCAAAGAAATAGCTAGAGATGAAGAGTTTACAAAATCTCTCCTCAATGAACTTGATTCTAAAGATCTTATAACTAAAATACAAAAGAATCCAAAGGGTGTGGACTATACTAAAAGGATACGTTGGAAACTGTCCAATAAAACTTATAATATTTTTAATAATAACTTGAGGAAATAAATTTTTAAAAATACCCCTTACCTATATTTTTATGGATCCTATAAAAGAAGCATTTAATAAAGTCAAAGAAGAGTTATCAAATTTAAAAATTAATATTAGCGAAATTAAAAAAGAGTTAGAAGAAATTCAGCTTTCAATGTTAAATTTAATAAAAAATAAGCAAGTTTATAACTTAATTCAAGCTTCGACAAATGATTTAAATAATTCAACAGACAAATTCAAAGATACAACAAATCTAAAAACTTCGACAGATCCTTCGACAGATAAATCCTATTTTAAAGACTTTAAAAGCCAAAAAGTACAATTTTCCATAAGAAATGAAGGGGTTTCGACAGACAGACAGACAGACAGACAGACAGACACTTCGACACATATTCTTGACCCTGCCCTGGTTTTAAGCCAGTTAGATTCTTTTAAAAAAGGTTTAAGGTTAAAAATTAAACGCCTTACTAATCAAGAGATGCTAGTCTACTCAACTATTTATCAATATAGTAGCCAAGGTTATGACATTGATTATTTGTTTTTGTCAAATACTTTAAACCTTACAGAGAGTTCTATAAGGGATTATATTCAAAGGATTTTTTCTAAAGGGTTGCCCTTAATAAAAGAAAAATTTAATAATAAAAGGGTTCTCCTTAAAATTCCAGAGGATTTATATAAGTTAGCTAGTTTAGATACCCTTTTAAAACTTAGAAATTTATGATTTTAAGGCTTTAAAAGCCAATTATTAATTTTTTTACAGATTAATTAAATTATTCGGTTAACCAAATAACTTTATTATATTAATATTTTTATTAAATTTTTTATATAATTTATTAACTACAATTATAATATATTGCCTTATCTTTTAGTATTTATACACTACTATTTTACTAGTTTTTTAATTTATTACTCTCTTTTACCTATTTAACCTATTTTTTAGATGATTTTAGATAATTTAACTCTCACTTTCCTGTTTTTATAGTATTTTATTAACTTTTTTCATCCCTTTTATTGTTTTTAACCCTCACTTTCGCCTTTTTTAGTATTTTTTCCTTTATTTCCTCAGGCATATATACTCTTTTTTTACCGTTTTTCTCACTAACTTCCATAACTAATCCACTGCTTTTTTGTCTTATACTATTTATCTGTCCTCTTATTGTTGATTTGGTTTTTCCTAGCATGGCTGATATGTCTTCATAACTTAACTTTAGTTCACTATTTGCTAGTAGCCACATTATAGCTCTTTCAGTTATAGAAAGATTTGAAATTCCATAAAAATTGCCTGTTTGAACAGCTGTTTGAACAGCTGTTTGAACAGCATAAACAGCTGTTTGTTTATTTAAACGGCCAACAGGTGTTTTAAACACCCTATTAGAAACATCTTCAGTCAACGAAGAAACAACTTCTCTTAGTTCAAATATATCTTTTTTTACCGTCGATAAATCGTCTTTTATCTTATTAAATGCATCATCATGCAAATTATGTTTGTTATGGAAGTGATTTACCCATTGAGAAATTTTATCAATATCTTCCCTTACATTAGAAAATGAATTTTTGACCTCATTTTTAATAACATCTATCTCATTTTTTCTAGAATTTCCAAAAAACCAGTTAAATATCATGTCTTTTTTATTATGTTTCTTAAATTATCGATGAAAAGAACTATTTAAATCTTTCTTAAAAATAAAGAAATTTAAACAAAAATCTATGGTTTTTTACCAAAAAATCTTAAAAAACATGCTTTAAACAACCACTTTTTTTCTTTAAACAGCTGTTTAAACAGCCATAAACAGCTATAAACAGCCAGCTATCGTCGATAATTAAAAATAGCTTAATGATACAATTTATATGTGGCTAGCGATAGCAATATTTAAATATAAAATTTAATTAAAAAACAAATGCAAGAGATGCCTTTTAAAGATGCTGATGACATTGAAATAAGAAGTGGTTTTTATATAGATATGTCATGTTGTAACTGTCTTTTTTATTTTAATGGATTAACTTTTAATGACTTTAATAGTTCTGACGAGTATCTCATGTTTGATCAATTATATACTGAACAAGCTGATGGTTCAAACAAGGCAGGTGAAGGAGAACTATTTGAATGGAAAAAACAAAGGATTTACAGGCGACATTTAGAAGAGTATTTTCAATTTGTTAAAGACCCTTGTAATTTTGTAAATCTTCTAAGGAAAAAAGCCAACTCAATAGAGCTTCTTTTAGAAGTTATTTCAGAAAATGCTTTAGCTTCTAAGAATTCAATAGATTCCATTGATGGTGTTGCTAATTTATTAGAAATTAGTTCCTTATTTTATGTTAGATTCTAAAACTTTTAAGCAAAGATAAAAAGTTTTAGCATGTGACAGATATCTAAAAAAGCTGGAGAAATAGCTAAAAGAACATAGAAATAATTATAAATTTATTATTTAGCTAATTTTATGCATATAGAAAGATTTAGTAGATTTATACAAAATGCTACTCTTTATCATGAAAATGGAAGAGGACTAGAGAAATATCAGATTAGAGGATCTTTTTTTAACAGTTTAAATCAGTTGATAATTATTGCAACTTATTTAAATGATTCACAAAGACAAATATATTTTCCTTTAGAAGAGGTTAAAGAAGATTATGTTCTTTTTCAATATCGTACAAAAAAGGTTAAAGTTAGCACAGCTATGGGCAATACTTTAAACCACTGAATTGCTTAAAAATTATCTAAGAAACCTAAAAAACCATATAAACCCCTTAAAGCTTCGCACAAGGTATATTATCAGAACCCAAAAAATTTGGTAATTTAGTTAAAAAATTGAATTAAATAACTATTGAGACCAGAATATTTTGCCAGTATAGTCCCAGCTAAAAGTAATCCATAATAATAACTTTTTGATTCCATACTACTCTCAATTATTTGAGGAAGTGTATTTTCTCTTCTAGTTTCTTCAATTGCCTCTATTAAATCAATTTCAATATGTAACGGTTCTCTTTCACTTTTCATAAAAAGTCTAAAGACAAGCTATTTATAAACTTTTTCTTTTAAATTTCCTTAGCTAAAACATTTAAGCAAAAACAAAAACTTTTAGCATAAGTAAAGTAGTGTCTAATTTGGGTAAAAAATAATTATGTAGTTAGTAAACTAACGTTTTTATCACTCCTTATCTTTTCTGACAATAAATTATACCAATAGAGATGGGCACTATATTTATAATATCTGAGAACAAAAGTTCTCACATAGTGTTTTAACTAATAATTAAAATCTAAAACTGACATTGAATTAGCTATTAACAGAGCACTATGTTTCTTGTAAGTTTCTATTTCTTCATTACCTGACTCACAACCCAAGTATTCATTTGATTCTCCATAGTTCATTAATAAAACCTTCTTTCCATCAATTAAATAAAAGTCTTTATCATCTATCTTAAGCTCATCAAATTTGTCTTTTGATATAACTCTGATATCTATTCCATATCCAACTCTCTTTTTGAAAACATATAGCTCTAATTTTGTGTAATCATTTAATGGAAATTCTACCAATCTGACCCAGATAAATTTTACTCCTTTTTTGTGCTTTTTCTTAATAAAATCATGCCATTCTTTCATTAAATCCATATCAATTTTACTAGTTTCTTTCCATTGCCTCTTGATCTCATTTTCTAATTCATCACTACCATCTGAAAAATATTCTTGCAAGGCTTCGAATCTAAATATCTCGTTTGTTGAATTATCAAGTTCTTTTCCTAGGTCCATAACTTAGACACAAAAATAAAGTTTATATAATTTCTTACTTCTTAGAAATTACTATGTGGGAACAATTCTTCCGCCATATTTATAAATTGGGAGACTAAAGAGTCCCACAATGTAATTTTAGAGATTTCAAGAACGTCTCATAATGTGAGAAATTAATGGAATATAGATTATTTTAAAAATCCTAAAATTCTAATAAATTAATGAAAAGTCAAGAAGTAAAAAATATCGATCTTTGGGAAAAATTGCTAAATGAACTCCCGAAATCTTACAAATCATGGTTTATAGATGAAAAGAAATTTCTACATAAAAATATAACCAAAAATTCTAAAGTTTTAGAGGTCGGATGTGGAGATGGAAGAAGTATTAAAGATATACTCGATTTAACTCAGAATATAGTTGCAGTAGATAACGACCAAAAAGCAGTAGATGATGCTAAGGCTAACTTCAAGCAGTATTCAAAAATAAAGATATTACTAGCTGAAGCAATAAAATTACCATTTGAGAACAATAGTTTTGATTTCGTTTTATGTCTTACTACCTTTGCTAATTTTGGAGATGATAAGTATGGAGCTCTAGAAGAAATGAAAAGAGTGTTGAAAAAGAAAGGTAATATAATAATTAGTGTTTTTTCAGAAGACGCTTTGGAAGAAAGAATGAAAATCTACAAACATCTGAAAGTTCCAATAAAAGAGGTGACTAAAAGTGGAAAAGTTGCCTTTGAGGGAGGTATAACCTCTGAACAGTTTTCAGAAAAAGAATTAAATCAAATATTTAGTAGTGTTGGACTTAATATTGAAGAAATAGTAAAATCTGGTATAGGTTATCTTTATAAACTATCCAAGAAATAGGGGAGGAATAATAAAAAAGGTAATAAAACTTATTACATAATGTATCATAAATCTTGTTATACGGTAATTTTATAAATTAGCGCCCGAAAGTATCCCAAATTTTTTCTTGGTTAAGAAGATAATAAATGTTCTAATGTACTTCGTTTGACAATTGAATTTGAAGTATCAAAAGAAACTGCTCCTTCTGAACCTATTAAAGACAACAATTTAACGGTTGTTAGACCATTATTTGGGTTACTCAAGTAATCATCAGCAAATTTTTTAACTATCAACATAGCATTTTGATAAGCTTCTTGTTGATTGTCTGCAAAAACGGTTTCAGTTCTTTCTACTTCATCAGGATATTTAACTCCAAAACCAGGAGAAACTCCACAATCAATACCAAAAGTTGCTTGATATTTCATTTAGAAATAATTCGAAGGTTGTTTAAATATATTATTATAATTAAATTCTTTAGATTAAGAAACGTAGTTAGTAATTAAAAATCAGCGATCTTCATCTTAATAATCTCGCTGATTTTTTTGCTGGTTTTTATTCTTTTTAAGCATTGATCCAATAATTAAAAGTTCTAAACAAATTCCAGTACTAACATGTATTGCGCTTTCAATGAAATCTTTGTTCATATAATTATTAATTCCATATGCCATACAAATTGCAGAAGCAGGAGTTAAATAGCAAAGATATATTTGAAAAATCTTATTTCTCTTTTCTGGATCTTCCTCAAATTCGATAAGTTTCATTTTTCTTTAATTTTATGAATAACTAAAATTTTAAACTTAAGCAACTTTTCTATATAAGAGTTCTTTATTTCTTATGATTAGTTCCAAGGTTATAGCAAAAATCTCTCCCAAATTTTTAGCTGTTTCTTTCATTTCTTTTCTACTTGCTTTATTTATATTAGCACTGTAATTATCTTTGATTCCCTGGGCCATAAATTTTAAATAATTAGGGTCAACATTTACTCCTTCTTTTAAAATTTCATAGAAACTATTTTCAACAATACTTTCAAATTCTCCATGTCCCATCTTCGGCCTTTGTCTTTTATCGAAGTCTACCTTTATCTCATCTTCTAAATTTTCATAGAAACTATCTTCAGCAATATTCTCAACAAGGTTAGTGAGTTCATTATATCTAATCTTTGGTCTTAGCCTTTTCATTTTAAATTTAATCTTTTATTATTTTTAAACTTTATTGTATTTTATTAGAAGACATTTAAAATAAAATATTCTTTGTTGATTGATTTATCCAAAATATGTATTAGGACTTAATGCTGTTTTTGCTGATTTTAAATATTGCTCTTCCATTTTTTTGTATACTTCCATTGTTGTTGGAGTTACACTTGGGCGGACTTTTTTTAGAGCTTCTTCAAAATGTTTTTTTGTAATTGTTTTTATTTCAATGTTTTCTCTTAAACCTAACATTGCAGCTTCTCTAACAAAATTTTCTATATCTGCTCCAACAAATCCCTCTGTTTTTTCAGCGAATTTTTCTAATGAAACATCATTATCTAATGGCATTTTTTTAGTGTGAATTTTTAGAATCTCTAACCTTCCTTCTTTACTAGGTCCTGGAACTAATAAAATTCTATCAAATCTTCCTGGACGTAATAAAGCTGGATCTAACATATCTGGTCTATTAGTTGCTGCTATTACAACTATATCATGAAGTTCTTCTAAACCATCCATTTCAGCTAGTAATTGATTTAAAACACGTTCTGTAACTTTTGTTCCTAAATCAAGTCCTCTTTTTGAAGCTAAAGCATCTATCTCATCAAAGAAAATAACACAAGGTGAAACTTGCCTAGCTCTTTCAAAAATTTTTCTAATTCCTTCTTCAGATTTACCAACCCACATTGATAATAAACTAGGTCCTTTTACTTGAATGAAATTTGCTTCAGATTCATTTGCAACAGCTTTAGCTAAAAGAGTTTTTCCTGTTCCAGGAGGACCATAAAGCAATAATCCTCTTGGAGGAGTAATTCCAATTCTTTTAAAAGATTCTGGGTGTTGGATAGGCCATTCAACAACTTCCCTTAATTCACGTTTAATATTATCTAAACCACCAACTTCTTCCCATGACACATTTGGAGTTTCAACTAAAACTTCCCTCATAGCACTTGGGCGGACTACTTTTAATGCTTCTTGAAAATCTTTTTCTGTAACAAATAATTGGTTTAAAATATCTTCTGGAATTTGATCTTCATCTTTAATTTCCATTTTAGGAAGAACTTTTCTTAATACACACATAGCAGCTTCTTTTGCCAGCGCAGATATATCTGCTCCAACAAATCCATGAGTTATTGCAGCTAAATTTTCTAATTTAGTATTTTTTAATGGCATATTTCTAGTATGGATTTTTAGAATAGAAAGCCTTCCATACTTATCTGGAACATTTATTGATACTTCTCTATCAAATCTTCCAGGCCTTCTTAAAGCAGGATCAATTGAATTTGGCCTATTTGTTGCTCCAATTACAATTACTTTTCCACGTGTTTTAAGTCCGTCCATCATTGTTAATAATTGAGAGACAACTCTTCTTTCCACTTCTCCTTGAACTTCTTCTCTTTTTGGGGCAATCGCATCTATTTCATCGAAGAAAATAATTGAGGGGGCGTTTTTTTGTGCATCATCGAAAATGTCTCTGATTTTCTTTTCGCTTTCTCCATAAAACTTAGACATAACTTCTGGACCATTTAAAAGAATGAAATTAGCTTCTACTTCATTTGCGACTGCTTTTGCTAGAAGGGTCTTTCCAGTTCCTGGAGCACCATGCAACAGTACCCCTTTAGGAGGCTCAATTCCTAATTTTTCAAATATTTCTGGATGCTTAAGAGGAAGTTCAACCATTTCTCTTACTTTTTTTATTTCTTCTCTAAGTCCACCAATATCTTCGTAAGTAACTTCAGGAAGAGCATCATCAGAAATATCTACTGCTTTAGGACTGAGTGTAACAACCGTTTCTTCATTTATGAAGCAACCCTGTGCAGGGTTTGTTCCAACGACTACAAAACGTATTTGCT
>CAYHYE010000026.1:2099-9073 GCA_964360755.1 Candidatus Woesearchaeota archaeon | reverse complement strand
AATTTAAGCAACTTATTTTTAGCTTGGAGGAAAGCAAGAAAAGGAAAAACTAAAAGAGGTTATGTTAAAGAATTTGAAAAAGATACTTTAGGAAATTTACTTTTATTACATGAAGAGTTAAAAAATGAAACTTATTATCCTAAACCATTGAAAATTTTTATTTTACGAGACCCGAAAACTCGTAAAATTTCCAAATCTGATTTTAGAGATAGAGTTGTTCATCATGCCCTTATCAACCTTTTAGAACCAATCTTTGATAAAACTTTTATTTATGACTCCTGTGCAAATAGAAAGGGCAAGGGAAATTTATTTGCATTGAAAAGATTTGACAAGTTTGTGAGGAAAGTTTCAAGAAATGGAAAGATCACTTTTAACAAGTTTAATGATAATAATTATGTTGCTGGATTCTGTCTGAAGGCAGATATTAAACGTTACTTTGAGACAATAAATCATAAAATATTAATCAATCTAATAAAAAGAAAAATAAATAATTATAAAGTAATATGCCTCATAGAAAAAATACTTAATAATTTTAAAACAAAAATCGATGGAAAGGGCATGCCTCTCGGCAATTTAACTTCACAATTCTTTGCTAATATATACTTACATGAATTGGATTATTTTGTTAAACATATATTAAGGTCAAAATATTATATAAGATATGTTGATGATTTTGTTATCTTAAATGACTCAAAATCACAATTAAATGAATGGGTAGCAAAAATAAACATTTTTCTACAAAATCAATTAAATTTAGAATTGCATCCAGAAAAATCAAAAATCATTCCATTATCAAAGGGAATAGGCTTTGTTGGTTTCAAAAATTTTTATTATTTCAGGTTATTAAGAAAAAGAAATATAATGAATATGGAAAGAAAAATTAAGAGGTTCAATGAAGAACTAATCGCTAATAATAAGTTCATAAAAACCCTTGAAGGCTGGCAAGCCTACGCAAAATGGGCAGATAGTTATAATTTAATAAAAAGATTTACTATTAAAATTAATTCCTAATTTCGATCTCTTTCATTTTTCTTCCTTGATTTAATGTAGCTTTTACAAGACATTGTTTTTGAAATTCTTTAAAACATTCTTGAGAACAACAGCCTGAAAATTCTTCCTGACAAGATTTGCATTGTGTGTATAATTTATCACAATGAACATTTCTGCAGTTCCTGTATAAATCACTTAATTTTTCACAAGTATAACAATTACTTATTGTTTCTCCTGTCTTATTTAAATCACTTACAAGACGCTTATCAAATACAAAACATTTCCCATTCCAATAAGTTCCTGGAAATTTCTGCCCAAAAGTTATAATTCCATTCTTCAACTGATAAACTTTTTTAAATCCTTGAGATTTCATTAATGCAGAAGCTTTTTCGCATCTAATTCCTCCTGTACAATAAGTTATTATTTTTTTATCTTTAAATTTCTCAATTTTCTTCAAAGCTTCTGGAAATTCTCTAAAAGTTTTTATATTTAAATGAATAGAATTTTTAAACTTTCCAACTTTATACTCATAATAATTCCTTGCATCTAAAATAATATACTCTTTTTCTTTGTTTTTATCATAAATTTCCTTAAGTTTTTCAGCAGTTATATAATCAGCTTTTTTGTTTATGTCAACCTTTTTTCCAAGTGCAACAATTTCATCTCTTATTAAAACACTAATTCTTCTAAAAGGATGTTCTAATCCAACTTCTTCCTTAAAAACAATATCTGAAAATTCGTGAGTTTTTGTCAACTCTTTTTTATAGTTTTCAATTTGTTCTTTTGTTCCTGAGATGCTTCCATTTATTCCTTCTTTAGCTATTAAAATCCTACCTTTTACTCCAAGCTCTTTCATAAATTTCAAATGCTTTTTCTGCAAAAATTTTAGTTTGCTCAAGCGGATAAACTTATAAAACAGTATAATATGTATTTTTTCCATAAATAAGATATCTTTAGGTAATTTATAAAATTTTGCTAAATTTTAACAATAGAAAAATTTATAAATTGGTCTTTACATGTCTTTACATGAAAGATAGAAAAAGAATGAATAAGATAAGAGAAAAAAGAATAAAAGCTGTAGAAAAGCAAATATTATCACATGAAAATAAAATTAAAACTGAAAAACCAAAGAAAGACACAACTATTGATTATTGGAAAAAAGAAATAGAAGAAGGATTCAAAAAAATAAAAGAAGATGATGAAAAATATTTGGAGGAGCATAAAGATTAATAAAATGGAAATAATTTTAAGAAAAACCATAAAGTCAGGCAATGCTTCTGCTGTTGTTTTGCCAAAATCATGGTTGGATAAAAAAGTTAGGGTAGAAATAATAGATAAAAGTCTAGAAACAATTTTACATGATGTATTAGATATTATTAAATTTCATATTGATTTGCCTGAAATTATAGGCATTTATCTTGTTGGCAGTTATGCGAGAGGAGACCAGACAGATTTAAGCGATATAGATATTTTAATTATTTCAGAAAAAACAAATAAGGAGCTAATTAAAAAAGAAAATTATAATATTCTAGTAATTTCATTGGATTTATTAAAATATAAATTAAAAGAAAACTTACTGCCAATAGGGCCTATGTTAAAAGAGGCAAAACCATTATTGAACAATAATTTTCTTAAGCAAATTGAGGTAAATGTTACTAAGAAAAATATTAAATGGTATTTAGAAACAACTAAAGATAGGTTAAAAATAATAAACAATTCAATTGATAGAATAGAGAAAGCCAAACCTAATGGCAAATTAAGTGATGCTATTGCTTATTCTTTAATTTTAAGATTAAGGACGCTTTACATGATTAATTGTTTAAGAAATAATAAATTATACAATAAAAACGAATTTGTGAGCTTAATAAAAAAGATTTCAGGCTCTTCAAAAGCTTATGAGAGATATATTTATGCTAAAGATAACCAAGATAATAAAAGAGAGCTTCCATTAAATGAAGGAAAAAGTCTTTATATATATCTAAAAAAATATCTGCGAGATATATCAAGCTCTGTGAAATAGTCGGAGCATAGGTGAGAAATTAATGGACTTGCTTTTAATAAGCAAACAATGCTCTAACAACAGCTAAACCCTCTTCAAGAGTTTCAACTCTGAATCCGCTTAATCTCCTAACCATAAGGTGTTCATGAACATTACCTTTTTTTTCTATGATAGTGACAATAGGTTTATTGAATGCGCTTGCCCAACCATATTCAATCATTGTTCCTATAGAAACTTTCTGAGCTTCAAATAAATTAAATAAAATTGCGTCTGAACGTCTAACATCCCACATATCTCTTGCAACTATTCCAGAATCACTGGCCAAAACATGTGAAGAGATTCTATCAGTTAACTTCTGATGTTCTTTTAAGAATTCTTTAGCCCTCATAGGAGACAAGCCAGTAATACCATAAGTTGCTAGTTCTCTAACAGAATATTCTCTCCAACTAGTACAATCATCATAAGTGCAATTAACAATTGGTCCAGCCAAATAAACAAGCTTATTCATTTATCAGAAAATTAACTTTTCTTTTTAAAGAATTATATGTTTTATTATAGCATAAAAAGTATAATGGATTATATTATAAATCTACTGCTACAAAAAGGGCAGTATATTAGAAGAAGAGTATAGGAATCTTTAAATTGTTTGATTTTTCTTATTTTTTATGGATGAAAGAGAAGCGTACCATAATGGATTAAGAAGTGTTAGCCCATTGTCTGGAAGAGAGATTTTATTTTGCAGAGGATTAGAAAAACATCTTTCAGAAGCAGCTTTACACAGAAACAGAGCTATTGTAGAGGTTGAGAATCTAATTGCCTTATCTGAAAGTGATTTACTAAGTAAACCTCAGATAAATGAAGATACTAAAAATAGAATAAGAACAATCGCAAATATAGAGTTTGACCCATCGGCTGTTGCAGACTATGACCATTTTGGAAAAAGAGGAAAGGGCCCTTTCGAACACGATGTTAAGTCTGTTGAAGTTTATCTTAGAGAAAAGTTTGATGAAGACCCAAAACTAAGACCGTTAATGGAATTTATCCACTTTCCTATGACTTCTGAAGATGTAAATAATATCGCATATAATTTAATGCTACGTGATGCGGTTAATGATGTCTGGATGCCAAGAGTTTTAGAGGTTGGAGACCAATTATCCGAATTATCTGAAAGATATGCTCACACTCCCGTAATTGGTAAAACACATGGAATGAATGCTTCTCCAACAACTATGGGGAAAAGATTTGCTTATCATCTTGATAAACTAACGGGTGTTTTAGAAGTTTTGAGAGGTCAAAAATTAAAAGCAAAATTTTCAGGACCTGTTGGAAATCATAATGCCATGCAAGCAGTTTTACCTGATTTTGATTTTGAAAGTTATGCAAGGAGATTGGTAGAAAGATTTGGATTTGAATATTCTTCTATTGAAAATCAAAGAATATCTCATCAATCCCAGGTTGAGCTTTTAAATAATATCCAGTTGGTTAATTTAATTGGTGCGGATTTGTCTGAAAATGTAAGGCACAATGTCATGATGGATTGGATGTATCTGGAAGGAAATCCTTCTCATGTTGGGTCTTCTGTTATGCCTCATAAAATAAATCCTTGGTTGTTTGAAGTTGGACAAGGTTATTTTGAGATTTCAGACACCTTAATTAATGGCTCGCGTTCTGGATTAATCCAGAGTGTTTTAGAAAGAGATTTGACAGACCATCCATGGGAGAGAATGTATGGTGAAATGATTGGTTATAGTCTAGTTGGACTTAGCTATTTACACGAAGGTCTTCCGATGCTAAGAGTTGATGAACAAAAATGTTTGGATGACTTAAGCGCATCTCCAGAAGTATTAAGTGAAGCAGTTCAAATTGCAGGAAGGACTCTTGGTGTTCAAGATGTTTATATGAAAATAAAAGAAGCAACAAGAGGTAAAAAAATCACTATTGATAGATTGAGAGAAGTTATTCATGAAACAATTCCAGAAGGAGAAATGAGAGATAAATTAATGAGGCTTTCACCAGCAGAATATATTGGAAAAGCTCCTGAACTTGTATATGCTGCCACAGAAAGATATAAATCTTTAAAGTCTCAGTTGGTTAAAGGAATATTGGGTGCTAAAAAATGAGTAGAATCTCTGCAGTATTATTTGATTTTGATGGAACTTTACAGGAAGGAGACAAAGATGAGCTATATGCAAGACTTAATGAAATCTCTTCAAGATTAAAGTTGGGTTTAACTGAAGAAGAAGTTAGACAGATTGGATTATCAACTCCAGATTATAGAGAGATGAGGGCGCAAATGGTCTTGAGAGGAAATGAATTGAACCCTGGAAGAAATCTTACCGAGGAAGAATTTCAAAGAATAAATGTTGAAGTATCTGGAACATTTGATGACCGATTTTATTTATCTGAGGGAACTATAGAAACGTTACAGTTTTTGAGAAATGGAAATTATAGTGTTGGTCTTGTAACTACAAGAGGAGGTAATTCATTACCTCGGCTTTTAGAAAGACATGGCATTGTAAAATACTTCGGAAAAGCAGTTGTTTGTAGAGATAATTGCAAAGACAGAAAGCCAAATCCTGAGCCGTTACACTTAGGTCTAAGCTTATTACAAGCAAGTCCATCAGAAGCAGTTTATGTGGGAGATAGTCAGAGAGATGATATTGGGGCTGCAAAAAATGCTGGTGTAGTCTCTGTTCTAAAAAGTCCTGAGGGCCCAATTGTTGGAAATGGAATGCCTTCTCCTGATTATCATATTAGGAATCTTTTAGAACTACAGAGAATATTAAACACTATTTAATATAGTGCTATTTTTAGAGCAACATATTATAAATTTGTGGGATGTTTCTGTCCAACATACTAATTAAGTAAGAGAGGCAACACAACAATCTTTTTAATAGAATTTATTATATTAAATAATGGATCACAAAGAGTTTAATAGGAAAGCCTATGACGCCAATGCAGAAAAATTTGAAAAGAGAACGAAAGACTACATTCTAACCTATATATTAAAAGATGCCGAATTATTTATAGAATTATTATCTGGAAATAGAATACTAGATTTAGGGAGTGGTCCTGGTAGAGATTCACAATTCTTTAAAGAAAGAGGTCTAAATCCCTTATGTTTTGATTTTTCTCCAGAGATGGTAAGATTATGTCAAGAGAAAGGATTAGAAGCACAAGTTGGCGATTTAGAAGATTTACCTTTTGATGATTCTACTTTTGACGGTGTTTGGGCTTATACTTCTTTGTTACATGTGCCAAAATCAAAACTAAATCCAGTATTAGCTAGAGTTAATAAAATCTTAAGGCTAAATGGAATATTTTATTTAGGTATGAAAGAAGGAGAATTTGAAGGTTGGATTGAAAGTGACAAATATCCTGGAAGTAGAAGATTCTTTGCTCTTTATAACGATGAAGAATTAAGAAAAGCTCTAACTCCTTATTTTGACATATTACATACATCTAGCGTTCCATTAGGCGATGCTACTTTTCTAAATTATCTTTGTAGAAATCACTAAAAACACTATGTGGGAAGTTTGTTTTAGATATTATAAATATAGTTAAAGAAAGAAACAAATTGGTAAATAATATTAAACCAAATTAATTATTACTTTAAAGTTTATACTATGCGAAAGCTTTAAAAAATCCTTTTTGTAACCTTTTTTATGGCTAAAAGAATAACTAATGGTCAAAGAGAAGAAGTAAAGAGACTTTATGATAAAGGATTAAACCCTTATAAAATAGCAAGGCAAACAGGAATTTCCTACAGCTCAGTATATGGAATGACTAGAATAAGACAAAGAGTTAATCCAGAAACAGGTAAACCATTTAGCTCATTAGGAGAATTACAAGATTATAGTGCAAGACAAAGGGTTAATCCAGAAACAGGTAAACCATTTAGTTCAAAAGCTGAATATGAAGATTATAATACAAGACAAAGGGTTAATCCAGAAACAGGTAAACCATTTAGTTCAAAAGCTGAATA
>CAYHYE010000026.1:0-1999 GCA_964360755.1 Candidatus Woesearchaeota archaeon | reverse complement strand
TGAAGATTATAATGCAAGACAAAGGGTTAATCCAGAAACAGGTAAACCATTTAATTCACAAACTAAATATAATGATTATAATGCAAGACAAAAAGTTAATCCAGAAACAGGTAAATCATTTAGTTCATTAGAAGATTTACGAGATTATAACGCAAGACAAAGAGTTAATAAGAATAAAGAGTTAAGTGATTTAGTTAAGAGTAGATTAAAGAAACTAGGAAAAAATCAATCTTGGTTGGCTGAGAAACTTGGCGTCTCAAGACGAATAATATCTTTTTATTGTCAAGGTAGATCAATGCCAAAAAAAGAAAAGTTAGATGCCTTGCTAAAGATTCTCAATTTAGAAAGAGCAAAACCCGAAAGTTTAGATAATTTAGTAGAAGAATAAATCTTATCAGATAAAAATAAAATTATATAAAACAATTAGTTTAGAAAGTTATAACTAAGCTGAGACTATCTCAAAAACTATTTCATTAATTTGTAGTTTTTTATAAGCTTAGCTACACCAATAACCAAGACAGCAATTGCAATAAGCCAAGGGTTGTAATCTGTTACTTGTGTCAACCAACCACCTGCTTCAAGCAATAGCAAAAGTCCTATTAAGGTTACTAGCCACGCTGTTATTTTTGCCATTTTATGTTTTGATCTAAAACTTTTTTTAAAAGTTTTATTTTGTTCGAACTAATGGGTAAAACAACTTAAGATTTTATAACTTATAACAACCTATACAAAAGGCTATTTGAGCAATAAGCTGTTTAAATTGGATGTTCAAACCAATTTATATTTCCTCTTTTTAATCTATACATTAATATACACTATGATTTTTAAACCTTTTTATTTTAAATTGTGCGAACCATGCTAAAATTCTTTCCTATATAAATAAAATTAATGGTAAAAAGGTGAAAATTTTCTTTTAAATGTTAAAGTTTATATCGCGCATATTCTCCATGAATTTAAATCTAAAGTTCCATTTATAATATCTGGAGTAAAACAAGTTTTAGAAGAACCCCTAGAGCACGTTCCAGTAATGTTTTCCCAGTAAGATACAATCCACTTACCATTTTTTCGAGCGTAATATTCTCTAGGTGGCTCACAGTTTCCGAGACATTGATTTGAATCATTGCATTTTTTACCATAATCAATAGAAGGTAATGAACAAAAAGGTTCATCTAAAGGCACACCTGAAGGTTGAATTAGATCAACCCAGATTCCCCCTTGTGATTCACATTCAGTTTTTTTATTTGTTAAAGATTGCGTATTTTCTTGAAACTTTATATCTCTTTTATATAATGAATTAATAAAAAATCCAACAAAAAAAGAAGTTATAACTAATATAATGATAAAAATTATCAAAAATTTATTCATAATTAAGTTAAGTATATTTAATTTAAAAATGTTTTTATAGGAATGGCTCTGTTAAAAATCTCAATTGAACTAAACCATTAATTCATAAGATTTTTAAACTAGTTATTTATAGATATGCCATGGATAAGCTTAGATTAATAGGTATATTTTTAATATTTATTTTAGCTTTAGGAATGACTTTTTCTGCAGTCAATGTTCTAGCAGAAAAAGGCGGAAATTCTGGTCAAAATTTAGGAGATAATTCTAATGATGACGATGATAATGATGAAGATAATCCTGGTAATGGGAATTCAAATAAAGGAAGCAATAATGACGATGATGACGAGGATGAAGATGATAATTCTGATGACGACGAGGATGAAGAAGATGAAGACGGCGATGAAATAGAAACTGAAGGAAGCGAGATAAAAATTAAGAAAAAAACAGTTGATGAAAATGGCAACAAAGTTGAAATCGAAATTAAAATAAAAGAAGAGATTAAAGATGGTGTCTTGGAAAGAAAGATTAGTGTAAAAGAAAAATCAAAAGGTAGAGTTGAGGCAAGTACAAAGCTTGAAATAAAAGAATCTGGTGTTCCAAGCGGAGAATCTATTATAAAAGCAATACTTTCAGATGGAAATGAAGTTGATATAAA
>CAYHYE010000025.1:4608-9848 GCA_964360755.1 Candidatus Woesearchaeota archaeon | reverse complement strand
TTGTCGTACTGGGTCATATAGCACCTCTGCGTCTATTATTTTTTTATCGGATTTCATTTGCTTGATTATATCTATTACGCTTACTTGATGTTCGACTACTTTCTTGTCTCCATATTTTAACTTATGTAAGTCTACTATAGTTTCCTTCCAAAGTCTTAAAGTATCAAGTTCTTTTTTATTTAGTTGTTCATTGTTCATTATCTTTTGTAGTATAGCTGGAAGCATTATTTGTTTTAAAATAAATGAAACATTTTTCAATTCAAGAATTTCGTTTAGCTTTTTTCTATCTAAAGACTTATACCAATTAAAGACTTCCATAGCCTCTGGAGGAATTCTTGCTCTTTTACCATCTTTGAGAGCATTCAAACTAACTCTGAATTTTCCAAGTTCTGTAGTTGGGCCTGTTTTTACTATACTTCTAATGTTTGGATTGCCTACCATTTTTAGATTTCTATTAATTTTTTTTGTTCAATATTCAAAGTAGAATAATTTAATTGGTTTCCTATGTTTAACCCATTAGTAAACCAAGCGACTGCAAACCAAGAACCAGAACCATTCCCACTTGGAGTTTCAAAGTTGATTCTTTTGTCAAAAAAGATTACTTCAACTCCATATCTTTTAAAAAATTCTTGTCTTTTTTTTGTTTCAAAAGTAGTCAAAGGAAGCAATAATGCGAAAGGTTTTTTCAGTTGATAACATCTTTCTAAAAATTTTTCTTTAAGTGAATAGGGTGGATTTGTGATGATACAATCAAAATCAATTTCTGGCAATTCTTTTAAAAAATCTACATCTAAAGGGTATTCCCAAGTTATATCTGTTGCCATACAAGCGAAACCATATTTGGTTAAAGCTCTTACGAGGTTTCCTTTTCCAGCAGCACATTCCCAAATATTCCAATATTTTTTAAGATATGGAAGTAATGGCTTGATTGCTTCTGGTGGGGTTTGAAAATCATTGCTCATTCCTTGCTTTAATGGTGGTCTCATAGTCCGAAGGACAATATATTGTTTGTAATATTTAAATAGTGATATATAGTTCAAAAGACAGAAAAGTATATAAATAAGTATATCTTACCCATTAGTATAATCTTACGAGGTATCAAAAATGGAAAATAAAATAATGTATGGTGAAGCAAAAGTGCAGCAAACTAAAAGCTATGAAAATTTTTTAGGCAAGTATTTTATTTATTTACCTACTAAGAGATTTGAGAACATTGGTGGAATTAAGGGATTCAAGATAGCTTATAGAATTGAACTTCTTGGGGAAACTAACTCCGAACCAAGAGGAAAATTTAAAGAAGCAAAAAATGGAAAAAGTCCTTTAAAAGAGATTTATAGTAGTGGTGAAACCACAGATGAAAATCGTTAAGTTAGGCACTCTGTTTATAAAGTTGAGTTACCTTATGAAAACTCCTTCTTTTATATTAAAGGAGGCTTATTTGAACTTCTTTGGGAAATGGATTACGAGTGAAGTTGGTGAAAAAGTTTCCCTATGGACTTTGACTTAACAATTGTTAAGTATATGTGATTTGAAATTCAAAAAATGACGAGAATTTGTTTGGAGTGGTGCTCTCCTTCCTTCCACCCCAAAATCCCAACCCCCACTCCTATATAGTAGTAACACACTATAATGTAGTATATATAATGTATATAGTTACTTATATTTAGTAACACACAATAATATAGTCTAATAATGTAGTATTATATGTAACTATGGTATAGTGCTATGCTATTATGTAACACTATCATATAGTTAATTAGTTTTATATAATTTATATATTGATATATAATATTATAATGTATTATGATAGTGTAGTATAGAAATGCTTATATAGTAGTAAGCTTACTACTTGAGTAGGTGATTCAAATGAAAGATAATTTGTTTTATTGGGAAGATGAGAATAGTTATAGTTGCAGAGCTAAAAGCAATAATATAAATTTGAGTACAGCACTTAAAGAAGGGTATTGCACTTCGGGTGCTGATTGGATTGCATTTGCATTTCATCTTACTCACCTCACAGAGTAGTGATACTTCACAATAGTACTAGTAAGCAATTGCGGGCATAAAATAAGTTGGTTTATTAATATAAAAATGAAAAATCCATTTAGCCATTTTGTTGAAGAAATAGGACAAATGGTTAAATGTAAATGTGGTTGTACAAACCCACAACCAGAAAATATATAATAGAATATATTGTTTATAACTAAACTATGAGGTGGTAAAAATGGAAAGAATAACTGCAATCTGTAACGGATGCGATAGGGGAGTAAGTATGTGGAATAGGTGTAGGTTAAAAGAAAAAACAAAGGGTACAAAAAATGAAACATATAGTAATTGATTTGCGGAGGGTAAGCCTGAAAGATGAAGCTGATTTGATTTTATTTTTAACTGAAAAATGCTGGAATTTTGAAATAAAAGATTAGGTGATTTAAATGAAACAAGATGTATCAGCATATATGGAGTGTCCAGTGACATTACGCTTATACTTATTGGATTATTGTAGGAATAGATTTAGATTCTTTTTGCGAAAAGGGATTTTCGCTACTTTTCTAAACGAACTTTATTTTTATGCAATTATTTTCATAAATTGGACATATAAACAATGAATGGAGGTAAAAATGGAAATAAACGAAACAGAACTTAAAACAATATTAGAGTGTTCGGAAACTGAAACACACGAACAGCTTAAAGAGTTATTGAAAGAAATAAGCATTAAAATAAGGTTTTTGGAATGTGGGCTTTATTTTAATGGTGACAAGGAGGCAAGGAATATATACGAAATAACAATAAAAAGAAACAACAAGGCAATAAAATTTAGATATGGCGATAGCGTATTTAATACGAATGAAGGCAAAGATCCAAAAATATATGACATATTGGCTTGTGTTAAAATGGATTTCTACGTTGCAGATAGCTTTGAGGAATTCTGCTATGAGTTTTGCTATGATAAAGATAGCAGAAAGATAGAAAAGTTATTTAAAAGATGTTTAAGGCAAAGCCAAAAACTTCATTTAATCTTTAATGATGATGAGATTAATTGGTTGCCTGATTAAAATGCAAAAAACCTATAAGCCAAGTACAAAACTATTAAAGTTATTAAAAGAGCAAAACATAGAGCCTGATACTATTGACTGGGGTTCTTATTCTGATGATGTGCCTGTTGAGGATTATCTTAAAAATGAATATGGAATTGTCCTATCGGACTATGACGAAATGAAGGAAAATATTGAAGGATTAAAAGAAAAGGAGAAATTTGAGGATAATAATTCCAAAGGCGTTTATTATGCAATCAAAGATAAGGAAGCTATATTTAAGCTATTTAAAAAACCCAAGATTATAGGGCTTGTTTCTGATGCCAACAAAGGCAAAAGCAATTTAATTTATTGGGTTTTAACCGAATTGAATAAAAGGTATTATTGCAAAAGGTATGCTTATGGCTTGCGTTCTGGGATTGAAGGAGTTGTGCCTGTTTGTTCCATTGCGGAAATTGAGCAGTTAAGAAATAGCTTGATAATTATTGATGAATTTAGCAGTTTGTTTGATGTAGATAATAGAAAAGCAAGGAGACTAATTGAAAAAACATTAAGATTAGTGTTTCACAATAATAATATAGTATTGCTTTCTGGATTGGGAGAGAACTTTAAAAAGTTTATTTCTGCGAAATTATCTGCGATTATATATAAAAAAACCACGATAGCTGACTTGATTAATGGAAGTAGTATAAAGAACATTTTGCTTGAATATCAAGGTTTAGAAAGAGGCTCTTCTATTTTAGATTTAGCTGATAGCGAGGCTATTGTTTTTGATGGGTTACATTATAACAAAATAGATATACCTTATTTACCTGAATTTGACACAAAAAGAGGGAATAATCCAATTTTCATTTCAAAAAGTGATAAAAATTGTGCAAAAAGCGTTCCAAAAATTGTGCAAAATAGAATACATAGGTGATTAAAATAAATCGTAATAAAATCATTCAGATAATAGAAAATAAAGAATGGAAAAGGCTTGAGTTAATAGCTCAATTTGAGCAAAGACAAAAACAAGTTAAATTAAGTGATTTAATAAAATTGGAGGTATAAAAATGAAAGAAAAAACATATAAATTTAAAATGTTTTTTAAGATGGGAGATGAGATAACAACAAAAGGCAAAGATAAAGAAGATGCAGAAATAAATGCATTAACAGAAATATCTTTTAATCCTCACGATTGGATAGGATTAGAATAAATTTGGAGGGATAAAAATGGCAACAAAACAAGAAATAGAAGCGGAAGTATTCCATTTATTGCATAAGGCAATAGGAATAATTAACGAAAAGAGATTTATAGAAAAATTAGAAGTTTTAGATGGAGAAATAAGCAAAGCTGTTAGAGTTTTATTAGATGAGGACAAAGACAGCTTTGATATGATAGGAAGCAATGTTTAAAATGACAGAACCAATTTTTAAATTATTTGGAAAAGAAGCAGAAAAAATAAAATCACTTCTCAAAGAAAATAAAACATTTAATTACATAGTAGATAGTGTAGAAGGGAGAATTATAATAAAAGTATATGCTGATAGTGGCTACATTTGTATAGATTGCCAAGAGGCTATTTACGAGAATGATTTGACTTTTTTAGAGGATAAAATACCAATTCATAGGGAATGTTTAGATAAGCAAAAACTTAAACATATTTAAGTTTATTATGTTCTAAAAATTCTTTTTATTTGTCTTTTAAGCTTATTATTTGTATTAACTTTACAGCATTTATTTCGTGCTTTAACTTTTCAATCTCATCTTTAATTTTATAAATTAATTCATAAAGATATTGGATATTGTCGGCATTTTCTTTTGTTATTGTTGGCAAATTTTCTAAATAACTTATTCTTCTTTTTAATTCTTTGATATGACTATCCATATTTTCCTTTAAAGCGTCAAGTTGTGTCATTTCAAATCAATTTTTATTCGTGTTCTCATTAGCTAAAAATAGCTATATTTAGCTATTTAAACTTTTCATTTGTGTCATTTCAAATCAATTTGTATACTTTCCAATTCTACCTTTAAAACATACAATTCCTTAAACTTTTGTGCTGATTTAACCCACTTTTCAATTCCTAAAATTAAGTTAATCTTGATTTCCTTGAATTTTTCATAATCTTCTTTAAGGGTTTCTGCCTCTCTTTTGAGCTTTAAAATGTATTCGCTTTCTCTTTCCTTTAAAGGCAAATTCTCAAGGTAATCTGGCTCTGATCCTACTT
>CAYHYE010000025.1:0-4508 GCA_964360755.1 Candidatus Woesearchaeota archaeon | reverse complement strand
TGCTTGATTAAAGTGATTTGCTCATCAAGTTTTGTTGTCAGCATCAATCCACCAAATTCTTTTTTTATACCTGTATTCTCTTCCAGATTTGTGTCCAATAAAGGTTTTATCCTCAAATTTGACTGAATTGTCTTTTTGAATGGCTTTCATATTCGTGTAAAAGCTTTGTAAATTGATTTCTATGCCTTTGGCTTTGAGCCTATCAACTATCTCATCTGCCTTTAAAGGCGATTTTGCCTCTTTTAGTATTTCATATATATCTGCTTGTGTGATTTTGAATCCCTTTTAGTTTATACCATATTCTTTTCTTATGGCTTCATAATTCTTTTCTCCAAATTCGCACTCTGCCCACATATCATTCCAATAATCTATATATTTATCTTTTGAATAGTCCATGTCGTGGTAATACCTACCTGTTTCTGTTTGCCAGAATAATTTACTAAACATAGCCCCAATTACAAATCCAAGAGCCAAAATAAAAATTAAAATTATTATTGCACCGATTGTTTTATTCTGCATTTTGCCTCAATAACTCATTTATCTGCCTTTGGATTTCTTGGCTTTCGCCTAATAATTTCTTGTAAGATTGAAAATGCTCTGTTTTTTCTTTTTCTTTGGTTTCTTTCTTTCTCCAGAATATTTTTAGCTGTGAAAGTATTTTGATATCATTAAGAGGCTTAACTTGTGGATTTATTCCAGCGTTCTTTTGGAATTTGTATTTGTTCATACTCTCACTTTAACAATTTTGAATGAATCTGGATATTTTTTAATCTTATTTTCTATGCTTTTGTCTGTTTCGCTAACCATTACCTCATAAATTGTTTTGTCGTAAAGCGTAATTAAATCTGCCCTTCCACCATATATAAACTCTGCCTCTGTCATAAAGGGAATTTGGTTCTTTAGAAATTCAAGACAGAGGCTAATTATCTTATTGTTATGCAAATCAGAACAAGTGGGGTTAAGTCTAATGCAATTTACATGAATCCTATTGCTTATTTTTATTTCTCTTAAAGCATTGTTTATTTTAATCCATTTTTCTTCTTTTTTCATAAACACCTTGCAACTATATTGTTAAGAACATTTCTTGAGATAATGTACCAAGTAAGCCAGATTATGTAAATCAAAAATCCTGCTATTATCGTTGTTAACACAACTAAAATTTTGTTGTTTCTTTGTATATCTGATAATGGCAAAGGTTCTGCAATACCATTTTTTGTTTTGATGTTCATTTTGAAAGTCTCTTAATTTCTTTTCTAAATTCTTTAAGTGTTATCAACTCCCTAAATATCCAAGATGCAGTTTCATAAGTTTCTTTTATTTTATTATTTATTTTTGATTGTGTCATTTTATCATTTTTTCATAATATTAAAGATGTAGATAAATCATATTTATTGAGTTCATTCACAATTTCTTTAATTTGTTTTTGTAATTTTTTAAATTGTTCATCTAATTCTTCTTCTTGTTTATAATGAATAAATTTTTCTTCTTTAGATGCGTCTGATTCAAGTAATGATATCGTTTGCCATTGCATTTTAATTTTTTGATTATCAATTCTATTTTCTTCCATATAAAGAGGCACATATTTTTCAATTAAATCGGCGTATCTATCTGGATTTATTTTATAAAAATATCTTAATTTTAATCTAACAATAATATTTTTCCTCGCTTTTCGTGCCTGTTCTAAACAATGTTTAGCATAACCCGAAGCATAAAAATCGCCTAAAGCTGAACCAAACTTAACTCTATTTTTTTGATTTCTTTTATGCTGTTCTATTAATAAAAACTCTTGTGTTCTATCTTCTTTCATTTTTCTCACCTCATGTATAAGCCATTCCTTTGTTCTTTTTCATTGTTTGAAGTATTCCCTATATCCTTTTTCTAAACTGTTTCTATTGTCTTCGACTATGAACTTGCCTTCTGTGTTCTGTATTTGCCTGCACAACCTACTAACAGTTTCATAATTAACTCTGCCTTTGCTTAACTCACTAACTTTTTGCCAAAGTTCGTATCTTTTGTTTATTCTTCTTAATTCAGGCATAGTGCGAAGCACAAAAAGTACATACTCTTTTGTAGAGTTAAGATAATTTGATAATTCATATTCTTCTTCAAGTTCGTGTGGCATCTTTACATCCTCCGCTCATTATAGGTAGCATTTCATACACCGAATACAAACTATACGATTAGGTTTTTGCCAATTCATTCTTTTAAGTTTATGCCCAAATACAAAGCAAAGTATCTCGCCTTTTACATATCTAAATCTTGTCATTTGTGTATTTAGTTGCATTTTCAATCAAACACCATCTCTTCCCTTTCGTAATCCCAAACACAATCTTTACACTCTTTCTTGTGCAACTCAATGATTTCCTGCTTGTGCTTTTTTAATACTTCTTTATACTTCTGTCTTGCTTCATCATACTTCTGCCATGCTTCATCATCCTGCTCTACTTCATCAAGTTTCTGCCATGCTTCACCATACTTCTGACAAGCCTCAATAACTTCATCAGGTAATTTGCCTTCTGTAATTTTGAATAGCCTTAATCTTGTAGGTTGCTCATTTTTAGGCTTCTCCCTCTTAATTTCCTCTACTCTTGCGTTGTAATCAAAACAATATGTAAGCAATCTGTTATGAAATTCATGCCATGCCATTCCTTTGATTGTTTTTGTTTGTGTCATTTTATTATTCTTTTCTCATTTGTATAGGTATCAATTACAACTAATTCACCATACTCAACAAATATTAAAAATCTATTCTCGTCTAATAATTCCATTTTCTTTATGTTCTTATACATTAATAATCATCTTTTGTGTCTTTATACTTTTCCTGTAATTCTGGATTACACATTGGGCAAAAAGTTAAATATTCGTTTATACCTTTCCTTATAGTCCTTTGAAAAATACTATGTTTAAAACAACCACTATTTATGATGTTTCTTAATGAATTATCAAAATTGTTTATATTCTCTGTCATAAATGGAAAATTCTTAAACCCATAATCTATCAAAACCTTTAATTCCTTTATTGTTTCTAAATCCAATTCAAGTTTAAATTTCCCTTCTCTCTCCATTTTCTATCTCACCATTATTAATCTTTGCTTATCTTCTGTTTCTGTTATGATTTCGAGTTTTATCTTATCTTCACAATAATGCTGATATTCTAATCCAGCATCTTCTGGAATTAAATGGTGACAAACAAACTCTTCAATCTCTTCTCCAACTTTGTATTTTGAGATTTTGCCTTTGCCATTGCATTTACAATGTTTCCAGTGTTTATCTCTAATAGTTGTATGATAATTTTGCTTTATCTTATCAGCATCAACAGCATCACATTCAACCCATTCTTTTTCTATCTCTATTGTGGCTTGTCCTGTACCTTTACAAATACACAATTCTGGAAATGATGTTTTTTTGATTACTCTATCCCATTCATTAAAAAATCCAGTTCTATCATGATTACATTCAGGACAATTCCCTTTCAATGTTTTAATCTGGGTTTGTGTAATCATACTTTCCTCACTAAATGATATTTTATACAATTTCCATTCTTTGTTGAATTGTAAAAGTAATATTTTGTGACTATACTACAATTCAAATGCCAATATCCAGAAGTATCTCCAATACAATATCTTCCATCTTTATAATCTTGATAAGAAAAATTTACAATATAAGGGATTTGTTTATATTGATAACACTCCTCCTCATAATCACTCAATGAAAATCTATGCGTTCCTGCTATAAGTAATGCCAATAAAATTAATCCAATAATTAATCCTTCAATCTGCTGTTTTGTTAAGTTCAATTTGCTCACCTATAAGCTGCTCAAATATACAATTTGCTTCTTTTATTGCTATGATTATTGCACGAATGATATGTTTATTAATTTCACCATCATCGTAATTAAAAAATCTTAGACTATCGTGTAATCCATTGAGATATTCCAATGCTATATCCAATGACTCTCTTACCAATATCGTTTCAATCTGCTGTTTTGTTGTCATTTTTTCTTTATTCAAAAAAACAATCTTGCGAGGTTAGAAACACAGCATCACGAAACATAGTGGTTTGAGATAGGCTATATTTTTCCTTTCGCATTGTTTTTTGAAAGTGATTTTAATTTTTGTTTTAATTCATCTCTCCATTTCTCTGCATATCTGTCAAGCATTTTCTCATTCTTATTCAAAAATTCATTTGTTTCGCTGTCCCAAGCAACTGCTCTATCACTATCTTCACTAAAAAATTCTTCAATCATTTTCTTAATATCTTCTATCATTTCTCTTCTTATTACCTCTTTAAGCAGTTTAATCTGCTTTTTGGTTGGCTCTACTTTCTTTTTGAATTGTCGCAATAATTCCTTATACGCCTTATCAAGCCCTTTGTATTGCTTGGATAAATGGTTGTATTTGTCTGCTGAAAACCAGAGTTTAGTAATTCCGCAGTTACCGCAGGTTAATTTCTGCTTTTTATTGCATGCTCCGCATTTAACGAGTTCTATTGGCATATTTCCTCACTTGT
>CAYHYE010000024.1:7561-9889 GCA_964360755.1 Candidatus Woesearchaeota archaeon | reverse complement strand
TTTATTTTTTCTGCTTCTTTTCCTTAAAACTCTGTAAAATATAAAAAGAATTATAACTAATATAATTCCGATAGCATAAAAAAAAGTATTATTTTTTTCAATTATTCCTAAATCAATAGCTTCTTTTTTTGTATAGACTTTAATAGGAATTTGAATATTTTGTATTTGGTCTTTATTATCAAAATCTTTGTATTCAACTATTGCATCTAACACAGAATTTTTATCATTAAATACAATATCAAAGCTTGCAATTTCAAAATCATCAGAACTAACTGTTCCTATATAATCTGAATTGCTTCCAATAATTGAAAAACCTTTTGGGGTTATTTTAACATTTACAAATTTTATATCACCAAAACCATCATTGATTATTTTTAATGAAATTTTGCCTTTTTCCCCAATTACACTATTTTCAGTTTCTACAGCAAAATCCAATTCAGTTTTAGCTTTAACGATAATACCAATACTTCCAGTTTTTTGAAATAGCTTTCCATCTTTATCAGCATAACTTAAACTATAAGGAATATTGTAATCTCCAGGCTGGATATTTTGAGAAGATTTTATATTTATTGTAAAAGATTTAGTTTTATCTTCTTTAAATTCATCAAAACTCTTTTCACTGCTCCCGATTGAAATAAAAGGCATATTTGCCAAAACAAGATTAAAAGAAACATCTTCAACATCTTCATTAAGATCATTTTTTAATTCAATATTTAAATTTGTTTGCCCGCCAGAGAATAAATCTCCCTGAGAAACACCACTTACAATAATCGCAGATGCAAAATTTAAACTAAATATTAATGCAAAAACTAATGGAATTATTTTTTTGTTCATTTTATTTAAAGATTATTTATTTTATTTATTATTTACTTTTTTATTATATCATTTAACTAATTACTAAATTATTCCTTTGTTTAGGCATGTGCTGAATCTCTTGCTCTTTCCCATTTCTCCATTTCTTTAGGACTTCTATGACCTGATCTATATCCTAAATCTTTTGCTCTTTCCCATTTTTCCATTTCTTCAGGACTTCTATGACCTGATCTTAGTTGGATATATTTATCTTTTTTTGATGATTCTGGTAATTGTTGATAATACCAAACTAAATATTCCCCTTCCCATTCATTCTTTACAAGGTCAACTTCATTTGGCTCTCTACTATTAGAATATCCTAAATTTTCTGCTAAATTTATTTCCGTATTTTCCATGTTATTTCATAAAAAATACTATATATAAACCTTTCCATTTGTAACTATTTTATAGTTATTACAAATAAGAATTATTTCTCCTGATTTTTTCTTGACTTTTTTGTTATTTTTTCAATTTTACCGTCTTTAAGCCAGTAAATAGTTTTTGCATGTTTTTTAGCTAGTTCTGAATCATGGGTTACCATAATTATAGTGTTTCCTTCTTTATTTAGCTTTTCTAGAAACTCAATAACTATCTCTCCTGTTTTTGTATCTAGATTTCCTGTTGGTTCATCAGCTAAAATTATTTCAGGATTATTAGCTAATGCACGGGCAATTGCAACTCTTTGCTGTTCTCCCCCAGATAACTGATTAGGATAATGGTTAGATCTTTCTCCGAGGTTTACTTTTTCTAAAAGTTTTTGAGCTCTTTCTTCTCTTTCTTCTTTTTCAACACCTTGAAACATCATTGGCAAAGCAACATTTTCCAATGCAGTCAAATTTGGAATTAAATTAAAGCTTTGAAAAATAAATCCTATTTTCTTTCCTCTTATTTGAGCTAATTCTGATTCTGAAAATTCTTTTATATTATGCCCATCTAAAAAAATTTCTCCTTCACTAGGCAGATCTAAACTTCCAGTTAAATTCATTCCAGTGCTTTTTCCGCTTCCAGAAGGACCCATAATCGCAACAAAATCTCCTTTTTCAACATCAATACTAATTTTATCAAGAGCTCTAACTATATTTTCCCCCATATAATAATGTTTTGAAACATTTTTTAGTTCTATAAGTTTTGCCATGAAAACTATAAAAATAAAGGGTATTTAAGAATATCTACTGCTTCTTTTCTAAAGTAACAACAAAAAGATATATAAACAGTTTAATATAAGATCAATTATGGCAAATTTGGAAAATTTAGATTTATATACAGCTGAAACAACTGAAGGAAATAAAGAATTGAGCAAAACTAAAGAAAGCGGAATCTTTGTTCCTAGAAGATATGTAATAGGAACTAGATTTTTACCTGAAAAAATATGCCCCTGTAGAAATTGGTATGATGCGCATCAAGAAATTTATAATGCTAATTTAGAAGCTATTAAGCATAACGGACAAAAAATTAAAATGCCTGTTCTTTCACAAG
>CAYHYE010000024.1:0-7461 GCA_964360755.1 Candidatus Woesearchaeota archaeon | reverse complement strand
AAAAGTTTAAAAACCTTTTTCTTTTGAATTTAATATGATAATACCAATTCGTTGTTTTTCGTGCGGGAAGCCAATTGCTCATTTATGGGAAGAATTTAAGAATAGAGTTGGTGTGGGTGAAGAGCCAGGCAAAGTTTTAGATGATCTAGGATTAGAAAGATATTGCTGCAGAGCAGCTTTTATGGGGCAAACAGATTTATTAGAGCTAATAACTAAGTTCAAGAAATTCTGATTTTTATTGAAGTATGGTTTTTACTACAATATTATTTATAAAGACATATATAAATTAATTTTATGCAAATTATAAATAACGCTGACTTTGCAACTGGAATAATTTTAAGACATCCAACAACTAGTTCTAGTGTGGATGAAGTGTTATTGCAGAAAAAAGACTCTGGTTATCCTTGGTCTAAAAGTGAGTGGTGTTTTTTTGGAGGCAAGATAGAAAAGGAAGAAAGTCCACTAAGAACTTTTCAAAGAGAAGTTTTGGAGGAGTTAGGAATTGAAGTAAAGGATGTTGCTCATTTTGCAACATACCCCTTTACAGATCTAAATGTAGATGGTAAAAAAGTAAGACGTGGAAATAGTCATGTATTTGTTGCTGACTATGATGGGCAAATCTCTAATATTAAGCTTAGAGAAGGAGCTGGGTTTGCATTCCTTAGCCCTTATGAATTAGCCAAACATCCAGTTGTTGATCATGAAATGTATATTTTACGAGACTTTTACAGATTAAATTATGGGATAAATATTTAAAAATTATATCACAAGATTAATTATATAAAATATGGCAAACCATCTTTCAATATTGGTAACAGGGGGAGCAGGATACATAGGAAGTGTTCTCATAGGAGAGCTTTTAAAAGAAGGGTGTAAGGTAACTTGTATAGATAATTTAATGTATGGCCAAAATTCTTTAATTCAGTATGTAAGTAATAGTAATTTTGAGTTTATTTTTGGTGATGTAAGAAATGAAGAGTTGATGAAAAGAGTAATACCAGGACATAATTTTATAATTCCTTTAGCAGCGATTGTGGGAGCTCCTGCTTCTGACTTTAAACCATCTGATGCAATCACAATAAATAGGGATGCTATTGTTTTAATTGATAAATTACGTGATGAAAACCAAAAAATAATATGCCCAATTACAAATAGTGGTTATGGGACAAAATCTGGAGAAGTTTTTTGCACAGAGGAATCTTTATTAGAACCAATAACTCTCTATGGAAGAACCAAAGTTGAAGCTGAAAAAGCATTGTTAAACTCACAAAAACCAGCTGTGACACTAAGACTTGCAACTGTTTTTGGCGTTTCTCCAAGGATGCGCACAGATCTTTTAGTTAATGATTTTGTTTTACAAGCTGTTACAAACAAGTCAATTGTTTTATTTGAAAAAGATTTCAAAAGAAACTTTGTTCATATAAGAGATGTTGCAAGCGCTTTCTTATATTGTATAAAAAATTTTGAAAGAATGATAATTAATGGAAAAAACCAGGCTTACAATTTTGGATTAGATAGTGCCAATATGTCTAAATTGGAATTAGCTAAGAAGATTAAGGAACATATTCCTGAATTTGAAATTTATGAAAGTGTTCATGGAAAAGATCCTGATAAGAGAAACTATATTGTCTCAAATGAAAAAATGAGAAGAGCGGGATTTGAAGCAAAAATAAGTATTGATGAAGGGATTAAGGAATTAATAAAAGTTTATGGAATGATATTAAAAAATAATCCATTAGAAAATATATAACTTTAGTTTATGTTGTAATAAGGGGTTAAATGAAAGCAGTAATTTTAGCTGGAGGATTTGGAAGTAGATTAAAAGAAATTTCCAGAGATATACCAAAGCCAATGGTATCCATAGCAGGCAAACCTTTTTTAGAACATCAAATAAATTTTTTACGAGAATATGGAATAAAAGAAGTAATAATTACTGTCCATTATATGGCTAATAAAATAAAGTCTTATTTTGGAGATGGCTTAAGATGGGATATGAATATAACTTATTGCGAAGAAGAATCTCCTTTGGGAACCGGTGGAGCAATTAAAAATGCTGAACAATACATTGACGATACTTTTTTAGTATTAAATGGAGACTCTTATTCCCAAATTGATTTAAAAAGATTTATGGAATTCCACAAAAATATGAATAATATTTGTACTATGAGTTTAACAAAATCCACAGATTCTTCATATTATGGGAATGTTATTCTTGAAAATAATAAAATTAAAGAATTCAGTGAAAAAAAAGCTGATACAGAAGGATTAATTAATACAGGAATTTATATTTTTGAACCAAAAATATTTGATTACATTATAAAATCAGAAAATGTTTCTTTAGAAAAAGATATATTTCCAAAACTTTCTAAAGAAGGAACTCTTGGGGGATACCAATATGAAGGTTATTTTATGGATATTGGCAGACCAGAAACTTATAAAAAATTTAAAGAAGATGTAATAAAAACATTATTTCTAAAAGAGAATGATAGTGTGATGGAAGCTATGAAAAAAATTCATTATAGTGAGATTAATTTAGTTATTGTAGTTAATGAAGAAAATAAATTGGTTGGAGTTTTAACAGAAAGAATAATAAAAAAATTTTTAATTAGTGGTGGAAAACTAGAATATCCTGTTAAAAATGCCATGATTACAGACCCAATAACTACAAAAGAAGGTGAAGAAAATGAAATAAGAAAATTGCTTTTAAGAGGTATAAATGCTCTCCCAATTTTAAATGAAAATGGGAAAGTTGTTGATGTTAGATTTAGATCAGAAAAATTAAAAGAAGAAAAATTTTCTATTATTAGGGGAAGAGCACCATTAAGAATAAGTTTTGCAGGCGGAGGTACAGATTTGCCACATTTCTTTGAAAAATATGGTGGAGCAGTAATTAGTGCAACAATAAATAAATATTGTTATGGGACAATTATAAAACGCGCTGATTCAAAAATAATTATAGATTCAGATTTATCTAATGGGTTAATAATAAATTCAATTAATGAATTAAAGTATGATGGTAATCTTGATTTAATAAAGGCTGTGATAAAAATAATTAATCCAGAATTTGGATTTGAACTTTATTTACATAATGATATCCCTCCTGGAAGAGGGTTAGGATCCAGCGCTAGTTTGGCAGTACTTATTGTTAATTTAATCGGACAATTACAAGGCACAAAATATAGCGATTATGACATGGCTAAAATAGCCTATAAAGCAGAAGATGAAGAACTTAAAATTACTGGTGGTTGGCAAGATCAATATGCAGCTGTTAGCGGAGGATTTAATTTTATGGAATTTGATCAAGATAAAAGTTTGATATATCCCTTAAGATTAAAAGAAGATTTTATAAATGAATTAAATCATCATTTATTGCTTTGTTATATAGGACAAACTCATGATTCTGGAAAAGTTCAAGATAGTATAATAAAAAATGAAAGTGATAAAATTCTTGGTTTATATGATATAAAAAATAAAGCTATAGAAATGAGAGATTCATTATTAACTGGAGACTTGAGCAAGATTGGTAGATTATTGCACGAATCCTGGGAAAAGAAAAAAAATCTAAGCCAGTCAATTTCAAATGAAAGAGTAAATATGTTGTATGATTTGGGATTAAAAAATGGTGCAGTAGGTGGAAAACTTCTTGGTGCTGGAGGAGGAGGATATATATTATTTTTTCATAATCCAACAAAAAAGAATCTTTTAATGAGATCATTAAAAAACGTAGGAGCTGAGATTATGGATTTTCAGTTTGAGTTTGGTGGCACAAAAATATGGTCTGTTGATAAATAAAATGGAAAAAAACTCAAAAATATACATTGCTGGAAACACTGGATTAGTTGGAAGTGCAATTGAACGTGAATTAAAAAAACAAGGATATGCTAATATAATAGGAAATGCTTCAAAAGAAATTGACCTAAGAAATCAAAAAAGAGTTGAAGAGTTCTTTGAACAAAATCATCCAGAATATGTTTTTATGGCAGCTGCAAAAGTTGGAGGCGTAAAAGCTAATGTAGAATATCCTGCAGATTTTATTTATGATAATACGCAAATTCAAAACAATCTTATAATGTCTGCTTGGAGAAATGGAGTAAAAAAATTCTGTTTTCTTGGAAGTAATTGTATTTATCCAAAAGCAGCTCCACAACCTTATAAAGAAGAATCTTTTTTGCAAGGAAGAGTAGAAGAAACAAATGAACCTTATGCTATTGCTAAGATAAATGGAATTAAATTGGGCCAATCGCTAAATATACAACATGGATTTAATTTTATTACTGTTATTCCTGCAAGTTTATTTGGCCCAAATGATAATTTTGATCTTCAACAGTCTCATTTAGTCCCAGCTTTAATAAGAAAATTCCACGAAGCTAAATTAAATAATAAAGAAGTTCAATTGTGGGGAACTGGCGAATCAAGAAGAGAAATTATGCATGTTGATGATGCTGCAAAAGCCTGTATTTTTTTAATGAATAATTATGATTCGCTTGAAATAGTTAATGTAGGTGTTGATCAAGATTATTCTATAAAAGAAATTGCAGAAATAGTAAAAAAAGTTACAGATTATAATGGAAAAATAAACTTTGAAGGCGGTGAAAGAAGCGGAATTAAGCGTAAACTTCTTGATAGCACAAAAGCAAGATTATTAGGATGGAAGCCAGATTTAAATATAGAAGAAGGACTTAAAAAAACTTACGAGTGGTTTAAAGAAAATTATGATTCATTAAATTGATTAAAATATTCATGTAAAACTTCTGAGACATAATCTAAATCATCTTTTTCAAGATACTGGTGGATTCCAAAATGTATTCCATTGTCTCCTACATATTCTGCTTCAGGAAAATCTCCTAATTTATAACCTAAAAATTCAAATGCTTTATGTTGTGTTGGAATACATCCAAAGTTTCTTTTGCAATTTATTTTTTTTTCGCGAAGGAATTGGTAAAGTTTATCATAATTATATTTTGAATCTTTTAAAACAATACTAAATGCATGTGGAGCAATTATTTCATGAGCTTGTTCATGGAGTAGATAAATAAATTTCTCTAGATCTTTTAATTTTAACATTAAATAATAATAATTATCTTTTCTTTTTTTAAAAACATTCCAAAAATTACTAACTTGGTCTAAAGCTAAAGAAGCTTCCATTTCATTCATTCTAAAATTTAATCCTGACCTAACATGATTAAAATACTTTGGATCAAGATTTATTTCTCCTTCTTCCCTACCATGATTTCTTATTGATTTAAGAACTTTTGAAAGTTTTTCATTATTAGTTGAAACCATTCCTCCTTCCCCGCTACAAATAAGATGTGCTGCATAGAAACTAAAAGTTGCCATATCTCCAAATTGTCCTATAAACTTTCCTTTATATTTTGCTCCATGTGCTTCACAAGAATCTTCTATAACAAATAAATTATGCTTTTTTGCAATTTCAATTATATTATCTATTTCACATGGTCTGCCCATTGTATGCACTAATAAAATTCCTTTAGTCTTTGGAGTAATTGCAGATTCTATTTTTTTAGGATCTATATTTAAAGTATGTCTTTCTATATCAACAAATTTTGGAGTAAATCCAGCTGCTAAAATACTGTTTCCTACAGAAATAAAAGCTAAAGCAGGTGCAATTATTTCATCTCCTCTTTTCGCACCAAAATCATATAAAGCCATACATGCAGCAGTATCTGAGTCAGTTCCTGAGCTGGTGGCTATATTAAATTTATAATCAAATAATTTTCCAAACTCTTCTTCAAATTTTGCAACTTTTTCACCCATTGAGACTTTGTTAGAATCCAAAACCTCTAAAAGATAATCTTTCGCTTTATCTCCAAACTTAACATTTCCGAATCTTATTTCCATGATAGATTATTTAAACAAACCTTTATAAATAAATCTATATCTAAAACAACATGAAAAAGTATTTGATAATGATGGCTGGACTGCCTTGTACAGGTAAGACCACAATAAGAAAAAAATTAATGAAAAAGCTGGAAGGATATGATTTTCATGATAATACTCAAGTAAGAAAAGAGTTTGGTTATAAAAAATTTGATCCAAGACGTGATCATTTTGTTTTAAAAGAAGTAGATAGAAGAACAGAATTATCTTTTAAAAACAATAAAGGAGTAATACTTGATAGTATTCATAGATTTAACCATCGAAGAAAAGAACTTTATGAAATAGCTGATAAATTAGGAGTAAAAATTTTAATAATTGAATGTATTTGTTCTGCAAAAGAATCTAAAAAAAGACTAAGAAATAGGCCAAAAACAGAAGGAATTGTAGGTGATGTAAGAGATACTAAAATTTATGATAGGCTTTCAAAAGAATGGGAAGACATAAAAAAAGATTTAGGTGAAGATTATGCAAAACATGTTTCTTATACAAAATTCGATAGTGAAAAGAATAATTTTGAAAGAATAAAAGTTGATCCAGAATTAATAAATATCGTAGAAAAAATTGAAAAAATAATTTAGGAAATTAAAACAGAATTTATTTTTTTATTTTATCCAATAATAATTGGCCGAGTTCTTTTGTATCTGCAGCTATGATTTGATATATATTATTAAAATTAAATATCTGATCATCTAAACTATTGCCTGAAAAATCTGCTATATATCTTCCTGATTCTCTAACTAACAAATAACCAGCTCCAAGTTCATGTGCTTTTTGAATAGGAAGAATAGCTACATCAAAATTCCCGCTAGCAACACCAGCTAAATGCACCCCTGCTGAGCTGATATTATGTGCCCATGTTGAACGATAAACCTCTAAAAATTTTTCTACATCTGCATTTGATCCTTGTTTTGGGCATGGACCATGATCAATAACAGTGTAAATATTTTTACCTAAAGTTGTTTTTCCAAAAGATTTTGTTTTAGAACCATTAAAGAAACATCCTTTCCCTGATTCTGCATACCATAGATTTCCTGAACTTAAGTCTAAAACTCCTGCAAAAAATACATCTCTAAATTTTAAAGGATCATTAGCATTAAAAACACTAATAACTACTGAAGAAGGCAAGATTCCTCCTCTTTGAAAATTAAAAGTGCCATCAATTTCATCCCAATAAATAAAATAATCAGGATTGCTTACATGATTAATTTGCCCAGCTTCCTCACTACAATATACTGCATTAAGACTAGAGTGTAAAAAATATCTTCTTAATATTTTTGATATTTCTAGGTCTGACTTTGTAACAGGTTCATCTTTAGTTGAAGGAACTGAAGCTCTTCCTTCTTCGCCTACAAACTTAAGGCTATTTCTGGCATTATGCAAAGCCTCTAAACATGTTTTTGATACATTATCTAATACTTCAGTCATAATTATAGAGTAATGTTTTAGTTTTTAAACATTACTATAGATTAATATAAATATTAAATTAATTTTTTACTTTTGCCAATAATTCTTTAAGAAATTTTTTTCCAGTTTTTGTTTTAAAAGTTGTAGCACGATTCCATT
>CAYHYE010000023.1:0-10369 GCA_964360755.1 Candidatus Woesearchaeota archaeon | reverse complement strand
ATCTAAATATTTTTATAGCTATTTGTTTGAATTAATTTATGGAAATTATTGCTGATTTACAAATACATTCTAAATATGCTAGAGCTACTTCTAAAGATTTAAGCATTGATAATTTGGAGAAATATGCACGAATAAAAGGATTAAATTTGCTAGGTGTTGGAGATTTTCAGCATCCTGAACATAGAAAAGATATTAATAAATTTTTGAAAGAAGATGATAAAGGAATTTTATGGACAAGGAATAAAGAAATTGCATTTTTGTGGCAAACTGAGATTTCATTGATGTATTCCCAAGAAGGAAAAAGAAGAGCAGTACATTTGTTAATTTTTGCACCAAATTCAAAAATTGCAGATAAAATAACAGAATATCTTTCTAGCAAAGGCAGATTAGATTATGATGGAAGACCTATATTTGGAATGTCTTGCAGGGATGTTGTAAAAGATTTGAAAAATATTGATGATATGATTGAAATTATTCCAGCACATTGCATGACTCCATTTTTTGGCTTATTTGGTAGTAAAAGCGGTTTTAATTCTTTAAAAGAATGTTTTTTAGATCAGGCAGATAAAATTTATGCAGTTGAATCAGGAATGTCAGCTGATCCTTCCATGTTATGGAGATTTAAAGAAATTGCTGACGGGAAAGTTAAAGTTGTGAGCTTTTCTGATGCGCATAGTTTTTGGCCTTGGAGAATTGGAAGAGAGGCAACTATTTTTGATTTAAAAGAGTTAAGCTATGAAAATTTAATTAAAGCTATTAGAACAGGAAATGGATTAAAAGCTACAATTGAAACTCCTCCAGAATATGGAAAATATCATTATGATGGGCATAGAAATTGCAATTTTTCATGCTCTCCTGAAAAAACTAAAGAAATAAAAGGAATTTGTCCTGTATGCAACAACCCACTAACTATTGGAGTTGATTATAGAGTTGAAGAAATTGCTGAATACAAAAAAAATTTTATTCCTACTAATTCAATAATGTTTCATAAAATTCTTCCTTTGCATGAGTTGATTGTTTTAATTACAAAAACTAGTATTTCTTCAAAAGTAAATTGGGAGATTTATAATGATTTAATCAATAAATTTGGAAATGAGCTGAATATTTTATTAAATGTTAAAAAAGAAGATTTATTTAGATCAGAAATAAATGAAAAACTTGCTGAGCTTATATTAAAAAACCGCACTGGAAGCATTAAAGTCAAGCCAGGTTATGACGGGAATTATGGAGAGGCTGTTTTAGTTGAGCAGAAGAAGTTGTTTTAGAACATTAGAATTCTGAATAAATTTTTCTCTAAATTTGTAATGAGCTTCTTTAGTTTTAGAATTACACTTAGGGCAATTTTCCTTTAAAGTGTACATTGAGCAACTTGGACATTTTTTTAATAACATTTTTAATTAAATGTGATTTAATTTATAAATATGTGTGAAAGAAAGTTCTCACGTACTGACTTCTAAAATAATCAATTTACAATATAAATCTATTTAAATAAGAAAAGATGTGATAAAATATGGCTCAAACGGCAGAGTTAATTGAAGAATTAGGTAGTTTAGGGTTATTAGAAAGATTAGATAGTTCTACAAGAAGTCAAGCGCTTTTAGACCAAGAAATTTTAACTTCTTTGGTAAATGGCAAGAAATATGAAAGAGTACAAGGAATAGGGGACGACTTTATTCCGGATTCTTCTTTGTATAATGCAGTTGGTTCTATTTATCCTTTGTTAGACAGAAGACAAAGGGATAATATAATTAGAGCCCACCTAAATCAATTTGATAGATTAAACTATTTGGCTGTTAACTCAAACCATACTCCAAATATTAGAGAACCTATGTTGTTAGCAGACATAATAATTGCAAGACCGCTATATTGGCCCGGATTAAATGACGAAAAGGCTTTGTGGGAAGGAAAAAATAGCTTCGCGGAATTAGAAGAAGAGGTTATAACTGAAAATGGGTTATTCGACCCAACTAAAGTGAGAAGCGACTTTTTAGTCGCTTATGCAATAATGAGAAAAGACTTCACTCAATTTGGAGAAGATTATGCTAAAGTTGCTAATCCTGACTTTTTAAACCGAGTGATTAAAGGTATTGTGGCTTTAAGATTTGCTGGAGCAAAAGACAAAGAAATAGAAAGTAAAAGAAACAGTTTATATGAATTACTACCAAAATCAGTACATGAAAAAATAGAATCTGCAAGACAAGAATCGGACTGGACTTATTCTGGACGGTTTAGATAAAACACTATGTTGGAACTTTTGTTCTCAGATATTATAAATAATAACATTTTATCCTTTTAACATTAAAAAATCACATTTTTGTTTTTTGGCTTCTTTTTCTATTGCTTCTATAATTATTTTTAGCTCGTTGTCTGTTTTTTTTAGGTCATGAGATTTCTTTTTTATTACAAATTTTGAACCGCCTAAATATAATATTTCTCCATAGTTTTTCAAAATATATTTTATTTTTATTATCCCATCTGGAGATTTGCAAGATAGTTTAAATTCCTTTTTTAACTCCCTTTCTTTTTCTTTTTTTTCCTCAAGGATTTTTTCTATGCTTTTTATTTCATCTTTTGTAAAATATTTTTCTATGATACTTTGATTTTGGCGAGCTTCTTCTATAAATTCATTAAGGCTTTGAGTTTCTTTTATTTTTTTAATAACACTCTCCGATTTTTGTCCCAAAGTTTTTTTTATTATGGATTCAAACATTTTTTCTTTTTTATATTCAGAAAGCATGTCCTTTCGTTCTTTTTCTTTTACTCTTCTTAAACTTAGAAATAAATGATTGTCTTTCACACTAAGAATCTTACATACAATCATTTTATTTGGAACTACATAAACCCTTAAGTTTCTTATTCTTCCAGGAGCAATTTCACTTAGAACAATACTTCCTTTTGTTCCATCTAATGTTTCAACTAATACAGTAGTTTTTACTATTTCTATTACCTTACAAATAACTAAATCTCCTTCATTATAATTAATTTTGGCCATTTTTATACGAGTTAAAAGCTGTTTTTAAAGCTTTTATTTTTCATATTATTCTTTTTGTATTAATTATTAAGTAGTGTCAACAGAAAGATTTAAAAACTAATTATTGTTCGGTTTTTAATGGCTGTAAGCAAAAGAGAAATGCAGGATTTGTATGATGATTCACCTAAACCAGCAGGAGCTATATCAAAAACATCACAGAAGTTTTTAGATCATTTTAATGTTCTTAACGAAAGTTTTTTGGGAGCTTTAAAGAATGATTTTGATTCAATGAATAAAACTTACAGTAGTTTGGATTTTAAACTAGATTCTTGTGCAAGAGCTTTTGAAGGAATTTCTAGTGAATTTCAAAGTTTGAGTAATAATTATAGCAGAAGTGATGATTCTAAAAAAGATAGCTTATTATCAAGATTATGGCCATTTAAGAGAAAAGCTATTGGAAAATCTAAGCCTTTAGATGCAAGAGCTAATTATCAAAGTCTCTTGTCAAAAGTTAATGGGGAAATTGACTATTTAAAAAAACTTGAAGAAGAAAGTTCAGAAATTTTTGACTTTGAACATAACATTTCCGTTCTTAGAAATGGATATAGTACAGAGTTTAAATTTCCTAAAGACAATGTTAGTGATTTGTCTTTAGAATATCTTAGACAAATGCTTGAGTGGGGGATTGATGCTAATTCAGACCCTAAAGAAGCGTTAAGTCGTGTTGAAGCCTTAATGACTGTTAAGGGAGAAAGATTTATACAAAAAAATCTTAAAGATAGATCTTATAGTAGAAGAAGAAATTATTTTGAGCAAGCTTATAAAAAATGGAGAAATCTTTTCTCTGACGAGCAAATTAAAGATATTTTAGAAACTGCTAGACAATATAGAGTTGTTTCAAGGATAAATGCAAGAATTGCTAAGTCTAGAAAAGAAATAGAAAAATATGAAGGTTCTTTAAACAAATTGAAAAGCCAAATTTCTTATTTAATAAGTGTAAGTTAGATTTTAACTAATTCAATTTCTAATTTTTTTCTTAGTTCTTCTATGAATTCATTTTCCTTTCTTTTTTCGATTAAACATCCAGCAGCATTTTTATGCCCCCCAACTTCACCACCAATTATTTCTACAACTGAATTTAACACTTCACGAATATTTTTTCCAGATTTTCCGACCATTCTTGCAGATACTTTTATTTTATCTTGATTATAAGCCATTCCTATTATAGCTTTTCCCTCTTCGTACGCTCTAGAATTTGATAATATGCTTGCTATTGTTCCTATTATAGTATCTTTTATTTTATCTTCAGCATTTATTATGAGGTAATTTTTGTTCTCTATTTTTTTTAACTCAGGTATTACATTTAATGCCTTAACTATATTTTGCTTATTTTGTGCATAGATTTTTTCAACTCTTTCTTTAGAAATTTTATTTTGCAGACAAAATGAGATTACTGTTCCTGATTCACCATTTCTACTACAAGCATTTATCATAGCGCTTATTTCTCTAGCATCTTCTAATTTATTAAACATGTTTATCAAGTATATATTTCCAATTAGCTCTTCATTTAGTTTATAATCTGATCTTTGTATTGTTATTAAAGTTATTAATTTTGATAATTCATCAGCATTTAAATCTAAAATTGTTTTATATTTGCCATTTTCTTTTTCTATTCCTGCTTCTTTTAGGAATTCTATTACTCCGCTTTGAGATCCTGTAACTCTATCAATATAAATATTAGTGTTAAATTCTAAAACTTTATCTATTGGTCTTGTTGCAGGATATAATAAAAGCCCTTTCTTTACTTTTATTCCAGATTCCTTTATTATATTTACATAAATCTTACCAAGGTTTTTTTCTAACATATCCCCAACCATACCAACTATTGCCAAATATGCCAAATCAGAATTTTTTTCGTCAAGCTCTTTTGCAAATAAATAACAAATTGCAGCACTGCTAACTTCTTCACATTCATTGTATAAATGCGGATTTATTATAGTCACATTTTCAGGAATTTCTGAAACTATTTCATGATGGTCAAGAATAAATACTTCTGTTTTAAGCTTTTTTATATGTTGAAAACTATTTGATGCTAAATCTAAAAATAAAATTAATTTATCCTCTGGAAGCTCTTTAAAAATTGACTCTTCCAAACCCCTTACTATTTTCAGTTGAAATTTCATTCCTAAACGTTGAAAAGCCCTTATTATTATTGCTGCAGAAGTTATGCCGTCAGTATCAAAATGACTTATTATATAAACCTCTTTATTATATGTTTTTTCTAAAAACTTCTTAGCTACGGTTTTTATAGAATCTAGCATAGTACCTCTTTTATAAACTTTTTTGAGATTTACTGTGTTATTGGTGCTTTTTCTTTTAAATACTTTTCAAGTTTTCTTTTTAATCCAACAAATCTTACAATCTCTCTTTTAGCTCTTTTATCTTGTTTATTTCTTTCATAATGTTTTTTAATATTTAACATTTTATCATTTACTAAATCCAAATCTGTTTTATAAACTATATTATTTTCTTTTAAGATTCTAGCTATTTTTTTACCTAGAACTCGCATTTTTTGTACATTATACTTTTCCTTAAGAATTTGTCCTATTTTTGCAGGATGATTTCCACTTTTAGCTAATTCTACAACTATATTTTCTATATTTTCTGCCTTATCCCTTTCAGGTGTTTTTTCTTTCATACTTTATTATTTCTTTAATATGCTTTAAATAGATTACTATAGCCCTACCAGGCACTAAAAAAATTTTTTGAAATTTGGTGACTTATATTCTTACAAATCTAAGTATTCGAACCTCCCAGGTTCGAAATATAGCCCTGCCAGCTCACGAGAACAAGTTCTCGGATCCTCAAATTCTTACGAATTGGAGTGATTCGAACCTCCCAGGTTCGAAATATAGCCCTGCCAGGATTCGAACCTGGGTCACGAGGTCCAAAGCCTCGCATACTTGACCGCTGTACTACAGGGCTATTTTTATTAGAAATAATGTATGTTTATAAAGTTTTTAATATCTTTCTTTATACCTTCCTCTAGACTCTACTTTTTTAAGTCTTTCAAAAACATCTTTTGCATTTTTTGAAATGTTATAGCCTTTTTCTATATTTTTCCAGTAAAAAATAAAATTTTTATAATGTTTTGCTTCCAAAGCTTGTTTAATCAAATGCAAATCAACTGCTTTATCTTCTTCTCTTTGAGAAATAAATCCTAGCCCAAAATCTATGAACCATGTTTTCTTACCATCAAAAATCATATTACTTGTTGTTAAGTCTCCGTGAATTATGTTATTATCATGGAGATTTGCAATTTGTTCCCCAATTTGAATACAAATTTTTTCAGATATTTTTTTATCTAATTTATCTAAATGCTCTGAAAGTTTCTTTCCTTTTATATATGGAATTCTTATTTTGAAAATCTCTTTTTCATTTAAAGGATCTGGAGAATCAATTATTTTTGATGCTTTTTCAAGAAGTTTTTTTTCAGATTTTGTTCTTTGTTTTCTTAATTTCTCATCTATCTCTTTTATTCTATAGGATTTTTTTATCCTGTCTTTTATAACATATTGTCCATTATCAATAATTAATGCTTCTGCACCTTGAGATATAATTTTCATAATAAAATAAAAATTGAAAGATATATATAATTTTAGTTAATATTGATGTAGCTCATTTATAGATAATTTTTTAAACTTGTATATTATCTATAAAATATGGAAAATGTGAGTGTAAAAGCAGAAGATTTGAAAAAATTAATGAAAGATGTAGCCCAAATTAAGGAAATTCTTATAGCTGAAAAAGAAAAGAGGAAAATGGAAGAAATAGAACTGACAGATTGGGCAAAAAATGAACTAGAAGAAGCAAGAAAAAGAAAGGCTAAAATATCTCATGAAGAAGCCAGAAAGATGCTTTTTGCAAAATGAGTTTTTCAATCGAGTAGGATGAAAAAGCTCTTATTTATCTCAAAAAGCTACCAAAAAACATTTCTGAAAGAATATTCAATAAAGTGGAGTCAATCATAGATAATCCTTTTCATTTTCTCGAACATTATGAAGGGGAATATTATAAATTAAGAATTGGTGATTATCGTGCTTTAATTGATATAAACTTTGAAAAGAAAATTTTAATTGTTCAGGTTTTGGATAAACGTGGAAGAATTTATAAGAGATAATCAAACCCTAAACATCTTTTTACCTGCAAACTTCTTTGCAAGTTTCATCATTTGCTTCTGCGATAATTGAGAAGGATCTGAAATATCGCCTAAAGATTTTGTGCCTTTTGCAAGCTCTTTTATCATTTTATACTGTTTTAGTAACTGTCTGATATCTGATGTAGTTGTTCCTGAACCTTTTGCAATTCTCTGCAGTCTTGAAGTTTGTTTTTCCAATAATTCGGGATTTTCTTTTTCTTCTTTAGTCATTGATTGTATAGCATATTTCCAGTGTTTAATTTTTTCTTCTTGCCCTTCTAAAACATTATCTGGAATTTCTGCTTTTCCAAAACCAGGAATCATTTTTGCAATATTTCCTAAAGGACCTATTGATTGCATTGATTCTAATTGGTTATAAAAATCATCTAAAGTTAATTTTCCTTCTTCTAGTTTTTTTGCAAGTTTTTTCTGTTCTTTTTCATCACTAACATTTTTTACTCTTTCTAATAATGTCTCTAAATCTCCCATTCCTAATAGCCTAGAAATAAAAGTAGTTGGATTAAATTGTTCTATATCTCCAATTTTTTCACCTGTTCCTATAAAATAAACAGGAGAATTTGCTTCATGGCATGCAGTTAAAGCTCCCCCGGCTTTTGCACTAGAGTCCATTCTAGTTATTACCACTCCAGATATTTTTGAAACCTCATTTAGTTTTTGCACTTGAGTTTTTGCAGCCTGGCCTATATCTGCAGCAATTACAAAAATAGTATGTGAAGGTTTTATTTTTTCAGAAATTTTTTTTATCTCATATATAAGTTCTTTATCTAATGCATCTCTTCCTGCAGAATCAATTAATACTAAATCATATCCTTCCAAATCTTTTTTATATTGTTCATATATTTTTATAGGATCTTTTTCATTTTTATTTGTAAAAACTTGAACTTCTATTTTTTTTCCTAGTTGTTCTAATTGTTCAGAAGCAGCTGGACGATGTACATCTAATCCTAAAAGAGCAATTTTTCTTCCTCTTTTTTTATAATAAAAAGCTAATTTTGCTATTGCAGTAGTTTTTCCAACACCATATAAGCCTATAAAGATAATTTGTTCTTTTTTTCCTAATTGCAGCTCTTTTTTTTCTTTTCCTATAATATTTACTATTTCATCATTTAATAATTTAATAAGGTGTTCTTTTTTATCAACATTTTTAACATATTTTTCTCCCTCATTTCTTATTTTTTCGCTAAGCTCTTTTACTAAAGCTATATTAACATCTGCCATTATAAGAGCTCTTTGAAGTTCTTTTACTATTTCTTCAACAAGCTTTTTATCAACAAATACAGCAGAAGTTATTTTCTCTATACTTTTTTTAAATACTTTTCCTAATGTTTCTAACATAAAATAGATAAGTAGGAATGGTTTTTAGTGTTTTTGGTCTAGTTATTTATTATATTCCTAAATTAGAAATTATTTCTTCCTTTGAAAAAGCTTCAAGATCTCTATATTTTTGCCCTGTTCCAAGGAAAAGTATTGGCTTTTTAGTTATATAACCTATAGAAATCATAGTTCCACCCCGTTCATCGACATCTGCTTTTGTTAATATTGTTGCGTCAATGCCAAAATTTTCATTAAAAGTTTTTGCTTGTTCTACTGCATCATTTCCAGTTATTGACTCTGCAACAAATATTTTCAGATCGGGCTTGCAAACTCTGATAATTTTTTCCATTTCTTTTAACAAATTGCTTTTTGTATGCATTCTTCCTGCAGTATCTATTAAAACTGCTTTAATACCATGGGCTTTTGCATAAGCTATAGCATCAAATGCAACTGCAGCAGGGTCTGAACCATAATTTTGACTTATTATTTTAACTCCTAATTTTTCTCCATGTTTTTTTAGTTGTTCTATTGAAGCTGCTCTAAAAGTATCTGCTGCTGCAATTACACAAGGAATTTTATTTTGATTTAATTGGTAAACTAGTTTTGCTATTGTAGTAGTTTTTCCAGTCCCATTTATTCCAAAAAATAAAATTACATAAGGTTCTTTTTTTTCACTTATGTTTTTTATTATGTCAAAAGGCTCTATTAAAATTCTTTTTAAAGCCTCTCTTAATGATGTTCTTATTTCATTTTCTATCTCTGATTTTTTCACTTCTAAATTAACTATGTCTTTCTCCATATCCTCTTTTATTTTATCTACCACCTCTAATGATACATTATTTTCTAATAAAAGTTCTTCTAATTCTTCAAAAAATTCATTAAAGGTATCTTGAGATAATATGGCTTTTCCAAATTTATCTTGCAGTTTATTTTGTATTCTTTCTAATATTCCAACAGGGCTTTTTTTATCTTCTTTTATTTCTTCCTCTATTTTTTCTAATGCATAGTCAAATTCTTCTTTATTCTTTTCTTTTAAACTTTCTTCTTTAATTTCCTCTTTTTCAACTTTATCTTCATCAATTTTCTTAACTTCCTTTTTCTCAACTTTCTTTATTTTAAGTTCTTCTTTAGTTTCCTCTATTTTTTCTTCTTTTTTGAATAAATTACCAAGCTTTTCTTTTAGAAACTTAAACATTTTATCTCCTTTTAGTTTTTTATTAATTTAAATCAGCAGTTAAATATATAAATGTATTTCCATTTAAAGTAAAAAGAACCTAGGTTCTTCTTACGACATCTCCTAAAGAATTTCTCTTCCTTTTATTTAATTTTTACAACCATAATAGTTATAAATCTCCATGATTTTTTGCGATTATGATAACTTACAATGATTTATATGAACATTTAAGGAAAGAGAGATATTCTGAACAATTACAACCCTTACCAAAAAAATTTATTTTTGAGGTTGCTAGCTATATATCAGAAAAGAAAAAGCTTACTAATCAAGAAGGAGATTTTTTTTCAGATGAAATTGCTAAAATCAAAAAACAGCTTGAAAATACAAATTCTATTTTTAAAGAGCTAATGCTACTTAGAAAGAAAAAACTTTTAGGCTTGATTTTTGTAGCTTCAGAAACAGGCATTAACAAAAGAGATTTTGAGAATATGCTTGATTTTGAGAAAGATCTTTTTGATAATATTATGTCTTCTATTGAATATGCAGAAAAAACGCTTTCTTTAAAGTTTTCAAATGAAAATTTCCTTCCTGAAGATAAACTAATGAAATTGGTTTTATTTTTAGACAATGTTGATGAATTTTTAGATAATCAAGGAAAATCAATTGGTCCATATAAAAAGGATGATATTGT
>CAYHYE010000022.1:0-10620 GCA_964360755.1 Candidatus Woesearchaeota archaeon | reverse complement strand
GCATATTTCAGCTGGAACCAGCCATCGCCAGATTAGATAGGCTTTTCACCCCTAACCACAAATCATCTAAGTGCGTGTACACAACACTAGTTCAGGCTTCCATCTCTATTTCTAGAAACTTCACCTTGTTCATGATTAGATCATCTGGCTTCGGGTCTTCATCTTGTGACTAACGCGCTTTCACACTCGCTTTCGCTACGGCTTTTAACCTCGCCACAAAACAAAACTCCCTGGCCCATTTTTCGAAACGTACGTTACAACCGCTATAAAAACAGGCTGTAACAATTTTGTAACTGTTAGATTTCAAGTCTTTTAACTCTCTGCTATAAGTACTTTTCAGCTTTCCCTCGCGGTACTAATGCGCTATCGGACTTGAGTTCATATTTAGGGTTAGCAGTTAATCCTGCTATATTCATACTTCCAATTCGGGAAATACTACTCTTTAAAGGCACACCATAAATTTTTAGATACGAGACTATCGCTCTTTTTCGTGGCACATTCCAGTGCACTTCTCTATAGATTCTTAGGTATGATTCCTCACCACATCTCTGCCTCACTTTCGCAAGGAGATTCAGTTTGCCCTCTACTCCTTTCACTCGCTGTTACTAAGAGTATCATTATTTATTTTCTTTTCCTGCGGTTACTAAGATGTTTCAATTCACCGCGTGCATTTTCTTTTCAGAATAAATACGTAAATCGCATTCGGAGATTCTAGGTTCAAAGCTCGCTTGCAGCTCGCCTAGACTTTTCGCAGCTTGCCACGTCCTTAATCACAACTCAAGCCAAGCTATCCGTCTAACAGCGTAATAAGATCATTTAAGCACTTACTAAGTTTATTGTACTCGTTTCATTAATTGAACATGATTTTAAACAGTTGCAGGATTCATAAGAACCTACAATAGTTTTATTATCCAATTTCAACTCCCTCCACGACAAAATCGATGAAGTTCATATTAATCTTAAAACAGTAATCAGAATTATTTTCAAACACACGCATAATTTCTATTATTTAATGCATTTGATGATGAATATTTCCTGCTTACCATTTTATAATCCTTCTAGAAAATTAAGCTTTATAAATCTTTCGCGAGTTTTAAAATTTTTCGACGAGAAATAAAATTTATAAAGATATTTCTTTTATTATATTGTCATCTATTAATCTTTGTCTAAATTTTTATTCCTTATAGAATTAAGCAATTCTTGTTCTTCATCTTCAAGAGTTTCTTCAACAAACTCTTCATCTTCCTCGTAATATTCATCATTGTGTTCCATAATCCCTTTGTTATTCATCTATTTAAAAAGATTTCTATATTCAACAAACTAGTTTTTTGAAAAATTTAAATACCTTTAAACATTTGTTTTTCAATGCGGGAGTGCCGGAGTGGTCAAACGGAACACGTTTAGGCCGTGTTGGCTTAGTGCCTACAGAGGTTCGAATCCTCTCTCCCGCATAAATGCAATACACATCAAAAATGCAATACACATCAAGACCTAATAAACAAGCAACTTTATGTTTTGTTCTTGATAGGGAAAATAAAAAAATACTTTTAGGAATGAAAAAAAGAGGTTTTGGCATTGGAAAATATAATGGATTTGGAGGAAAAGTAAATTCTGAAGAAACTTTTAAACAAGCTGCTTTAAGAGAATTTATAGAAGAATCTTGTCTAACTGCGAAGCTACAAGATTTAACTAAAGTTGCAGAACTTGATTTTTATTTCCCATACAAACTAGAATTTGATCAAACAGTGCATGTTTATTTAATTAAAGAGATAAATGGATATGCAAAAGAAACTGAAGAAATGGCTTTTAAATGGTTTAAATTAACAGAAATACCTTACGAAAATATGTGGGATGATGACAAATACTGGCTACCAAAGATTATTGAGGGAAAAAAATTATCTGCTAGTTTTGTTTTTAAAGATATCAATGGAGAAAATATTGTAGACCAAAAATATATTAGTGAATATGGCATTACTTTCTAATATTTTTATTAAATTAAATTTCACAACATTTTTTAAACTTGATTTCTTAAGAAATTTATGCGCCTGTAGCTCAGTCTGGATAGAGCAGTGGGGTCCTAACCCAAAGGTCGAAGGTTCAAATCCTTTCGGGCGCGCTTTATTAGATATTTAATAATAATAAGATTTAAAACTAATATAAATCAATTATAAATACCAACGCGCCGGTGGTTTAATGGTAGAATCATTGCCTTCCAAGCAATTGATCCGGGTTCGATTCCCGGCTGGCGCATTTAAAAAAATGGAAGAAAATAATCAAGAATTAAAACAAAAAACTAATGAAAAATCTGAAATAGAAAAATTCAATTTTGAAAAATTTTATAATAAAAATTATAAAATTTTATTAGCAATACCTTTAATATTTTTAATAATTTGTTTTATTTATCTGTATAATTTTCAAATAAAAAATGGAGATATAATATTAAAAGACATTACATTAACAGGAGGAACTTCTATACAAATAAATTCAAAAGTTAATGTAGAAGATCTTAAATTAAAATTAGAGGCTAATTTTAAAGAAATTTCAATTCGCGAAATCTATGATTTAACAACAGGAGAACAATTAGCTGTTATTGTTGAAACAACAGCAGAAATTAATGAAATAAAACTGTTCCTTGAAGATTATCTAGGATTTACTTTGGATGAATCAAATAGTAGCATAGAATTTACAGGCAGTTCGTTAAGTGAAAGTTTCTATAATCAGTTAAAAGTAGCTCTATTAATTTCATTTATTTTAATGTCCATAGTAGTCTTTGTAACTTTTAGAACATTTATTCCAAGTATTGCAGTAATATTTGCAGCTTTAGGAGATATTATTATGACTATGACAGTTGTAAATATTTTAGGTATGAAAGTATCTACTGCAGGAATTGTAGCTTTCTTAATGTTAATAAGCTATAGTGTAGATACAGATATTCTTCTTACTAGCAGAGTGTTAAAGAAAAAAGAAGATTCTGTAAATGGTAGAATTTATAGTGCCTTAAAGACAGGTTTAACAATGACATTAACTTCTTTAGTAGTTGTAATAATAGGATATTTTGTAGTATCAGAATTTTCAAAAATCTTCAGCCAAATATTTACTATTTTATCAATAGGACTTTTATTTGATATATTTAACACTTGGATATTCAATGCAGGAATAATTAAATGGTACGCGGAAAAAAATAATTAAAATGAAACTTAGTCTTAGAATTTGGGTTTTAATATTTTTTATAATTTTATCTTTAATTTCTATGTTAAATTTCCAATCGCTTTTTTCTTCAGGAGTTATAGTTAAAGATATAGAAGAAAATTCCACAGTATTCACTTCTGGTATAAAAAAAGGTGAAATTATCACTTCAATTAATAACAATAAAATCAATAATTTTGAAGATTATTCTAATGTAATTCTTGATATTTTTAAAAATTCTTCTGAAGAAAAAAAATTAATTATTGATACTAAAAAAAATCAATATATATTCTTTACATCAGAAGCTCCAAAAATTACAGTATCTAATTTAGAAAAAACTAAAATTAAAATGGGTTTAGACTTGCAAGGTGGAGCTAGAGCATTAGTTAAACCAGAAAAAGAATTAACTAGTGAAGAAATGCGGGATCTTATAGCAATTAGTTTACAAAGGTTAAACATTTATGGAGTAAGTGATATTAGTATAAGACAAGCTAATGACTTATCTGGAAATAGTTTCATGATAATTGAAGTTGCTGGAGCTACTTCAAAAGACTTGCAAAAACTAATAGCTCAACAAGGTAAATTTGAAGCTAAAATTGCTAACCAAACTGTGTTTACAGGTGGAGAAAATGATATAACCTATGTCTGTAGAAATGATGCAAATTGTGCAGGAATTTCACAATGTGATGAGTTTCAAGGATCATGGGTATGTAAATATGAATTTTCAATTCATTTAAGTGAAAATGCAGCAAAAAAGCATGCTGATATAACAAGAAACTTAAATCTTGATCCAGCAAACCTTGGATATCTAGACAAGCAAATAGAATTTTACATAGATGATATTTTTTCTACTTCTTTATTTATTTCTGAGAATCTTAAGGGGTTAGAAACAACTCAAGTGCAAATACAAGGATCTGGAAGCGGAACAACAAAAGAATCTGCATTTAAAGATGCTGAATCGTCAATGAAACAAATGCAAACAATCTTAATTACTGGAAGTCTGCCTTACAAACTAGAAATAGTTAAATTAGATACAATTTCACCAATATTAGGAAAGACATTTGTTAAATATATATTATTAACTACAATACTAGCATTTTTATCAGTATCTATTATAATATTTATTAGGTATAGGAATATTAAAGCATCTTTAGCACTTTTAATTACAAGTTTTTCAGAAGTTTTAATAATATTAGGTTTCGCAACAGGTTTTGGGTCATCATTTAGATGGGTATTAGATCTTCCAAGTATAGTTGGAATATTAGTTATGATAGGTACTGGTGTAGACCAACAAATAGTAATTTTAGATGAAGCTTTATCAAAAAAAGACGTGGGAATTAAAGAAAAGTTAAAACGCGCAAAATTTATTATTATTGCAGCGTACTTCACATCAGTATTTTCACTATTGCCTTTATGGAATGCAGGAGCAGGGTTATTAAGAGGTTTTATGGTAACAACAATTATAGGCTTAACAATTGGAGTTTTCATAACAAGACCTGCATTTGCTGACATGATTAAAATTATGGATAAAGGATAAAACAATTAATAATATGCTACCCAAATATCACTTTTTATATGGATTTCTTTTTTCCTTATTTTTATTTTATTCATTTCCAGAAATTAATTTCATTGAAGCATCAATTATTTTTTTAGCTTCTGTTCTAATAGATGTTGATCATTACATTTTCTATATATTTACAAAAAAAGATTTAAGTTTAAAAAATGCTTATAATTGGTTTGTTAAAAAAAATAAAAAATTCATGAAACTTAGTTATAAAGAAAGGCTAAAAATAGTAAAACCAATACCGTGTATATTTCATGGTATAGAATTAACAATTATTTTAATTTTTCTTTCTTTTATTTCAAATATATTTATTTTTATACTACTAGGTATTTTATTTCATCAATTTTTAGATTTCATTAATGCTATTTATTATGGTTTCCCTTTACAACATATAGGATCACAAACATATAATATTATAAATTACAAAAAAATAAATTATAAATTTTATACCTAATAATTTAGAAATATCTAAAATGGATGATCCAAAAGTTTCTATAATAATTCCAACAAAAAATAGAAGTGATACTATATTAGAAACTTTAAAATCAATTAAAAATCAAACTTATAAAAATTATGAGATAATTATAGTTGATGATGCTTCAATTGATAATAGTATAGAATCTATAAAAAAATTTTGTAAAAAAGAAAAATTTAAAGTTAAAATAATTAAACTTAAAAAAAGCAGCGGGGCATCAAAAGCACGAAATGTTGGTGCTAAAAATGCTAATGGTAAAATTATTGTTTTTACAGACTCTGATATAGTACTTTTTAATAATGCATTAGAAGAGGGAATTAAATATTATAAAAATAATCCAAAAATTTCGGCATTTTTTGGATCATTCACAAAAGAATTAAGATTTAAAAATTTTCTTAGCCAATATAAACATTTATATCTTTGCTATTTATATTCAAAACAAGGAAAAGAAAGATGTACCTTAGATACTTCTTTAAGTTTTATTGATAAAAAGATTTTTGATAAGTTCAAATTTAATGAAGAAGTAAAAATTTCAGAGGATGCTGAATTAGCAATGAGGATGTTAAGAGAAAACCATGTTATAACCCAAGTTCAAAATATTAAAATGGAGCACATAAAAAAATATTCTATTAAAAGTTTTATTTATTCAGAGTTTATGAGAGGAAAAAGATTTTCAAGATTGCTTCTTAAAGCAATTTTAAAAGATAAAGTAGAATCTGGAAAAAATACTTTTTATCTAAAGCCAATAAATGTTTATTTAAATGTTGGAATCATGCCTTTCTTTATTATATTTTTAATTTTATATTTAATCTTTAATAATTTAATCTTATTATTAACAACTTCTGCAATATTTCTTTTGCTAATTACATTAAATTTAGAATTTTGGAATTTTTTAAGGAAAAAAAATGGTAAAATTTTTGCATTAAAATCAATATTTACAAGCTTCTTTGATTGGTTTATTATGGATTTAGGTATTACTATTACCTTCTTAAATTTTTTAATATTTGGTAATAAAATATTAAATTAATATAAGATAGATAAGTTTTAATAGTTGGTATAGTATGATATAATGCTTAAAATATATAAAAACTAATTGTAAATAAAATGAGGTTTAAAGATAATTTAAGACTTGTACCTAGAATTGTTTCGAATAGAGATAGGACTCCGCTTTATTTGATATTTTTTGTAACATCTAGATGTAATCTTAGATGTGATCATTGTTTTTTTTGGAAAGAACTAAATCAGGCAAAAAACGAGATTAGTTTAAAGGAAATTGAAAAAATGACTAAAAATATGGACCCTTTAATACTTTTAAGAATGACAGGGGGCGAGCCATTTTTAAGATCAGACCTCCCAGAGATAGCTGGCTTATTTTATAAAAACGCAGGTTTAAGAAATCTTGGAATCAACACCGCTGGATTCTTTACTGAAAGAATTGTTGATAATGTTATAAAAATATTGTCAAATTATGATATGGATTTAGAAATAGTAATTTCAATAGATGATTTAAAAGAATACCATGATGAAAATAGAGGAGTTAAAGGGTCATATGATAATGCTGTTAAAACAATTAAAGAGCTAAAAAAATTAAAAGAGAGGTTTCCAAGTTTAACTGTAACAACTGTTACTACAGTTTATGCTAAAAACCAGGATAGATTAGCTGAAATATTTGAAGATCTTGAAAGAATAAATCCAGACTTCATGAATGTAAATATGATAAGGGGAAATCCAAAAGATCCAATGCTAAAAAATACTAACGTTGGTAATTACATGAAACTTGTAAACTGGGTTAATGAGTACAACTCTAAAAAACTTCATAATTTTTATTTTAATTCTGTGTTAAAAAACAAACTTCTTTCAAATGTTGTATATAAAACATTTTTGACAAATGAAAATCAGGGAGTAACATGTGTTGCTGCAGATAAAATGGCTGTTTTGTATTCTGAAGGAGATGTTAATATGTGTGAAATGCTAAATGATAAACTAGGAAATTTAAAAGATTTTGACTTTGACTTTAGAAAACTTTGGGATACTGAAAATAGAAGAAAAATTAGAAATGACATGGTTGCAAGAAAATGTAATTGTACTCACGAGTGTTTTATGTCTGCAAGTTTATTTTTAGATGTGAAAAATTTCTTAAGAAATCTTAAAAGAGTTGCTATAATGGATGAACTAAAAAATTTTAATCAAACAAGAGATATGTATAGAAATAACATTATAGTATCTAATAAAATAGAACAAGACAAAAAAATAGAACAAGACAAAAATATTCAACTAAATAAAATTAGCCTTAAAGTAATTAATTAGAGGGATTTGCTACCCACCTATATCCAATACTCTGTTTTAATCTAGTTTCTAAATGCCCATTAGTATTTACTTGTTCATTAGCTATATCCCTTAATTCTTCAACTCTTTCTGGAGCGACAGTTGTATTTTGCATCACAGGTCTCTTCCAGTTAAATACATCTGTATTGAAATCCCTTGGTAAATAGCCACCACTTATTGCAATATCGAAAAGTTTTGATCCTGGAAAAGGAATTGGAATAAAGAAAGTAACGTAAGGAGCTCCAGAATCCATTAGTTTATGAGCCAAAGTTATACTTTGTTTCATCTCATCTTCTGTTTCATCAGGAAATCCAATCATCATATTTACAGGAGCTTTTATTCCTATGTCAGTCATAGTTTTCATTAAAAGAGGAAAATTCATAGTTGTTAAATTGTTTTTTCCAGTAGCATATTTATCTAATATTCTTTGAGATCCTGACTCCACTGGAAAAACAATTTGATCAAATCCAGCATCTCTCAAAATTTCCAGATATTCTTTGTCTATTTCTAACCCATATTTACCTTTTTGATGAAAATGAACAAGATTAACCCCATTAACATTTGATATGCTAAGTCCCTGGCCAATTACCTCTTTAAAAATATTCTTAACCCTTAGCTTTTTTGCTAATAAACTATCATCTTCAAAAAATAATTTCTTCACATCCAAAGATTTTAATCTAGATATTTCTTTTAAAACCCTTTCTTCAGAGTGCAACCTTAGTTTGCCTATACTTCCTGTTAAACTAGTATCACTTTTTTCATCAGAGATATGACAATAATCACAGCTAAACGGACAACCTCTTGAAGTTGTTATTGGACCATATCTGCTTACTTTTCTTTCAGTTACATCAACTCCATGCGGAGAAGCAATAACTTCATATTTATTAAAAGGCAGTTTCTCCCATGCAGGCATTGGCAAATCATCTAAACTTTTAGGAAAACAAGTTCCATTTGTTGGATTAACCTTTATTTTTCCATTATTATTTATATAAGCCCAACCAGGAGCATTTTCAACTCCATTTAAAATTGCTACTGGAAAAATTAGTTCCCCTTCTGTCAAACAAATACCATTAAAATAACCTGTTTGCAAAAATCTTTCTTTTAAAGCCCTAGCATTTACACCGCCAGCATAAATTTTAATATGTGGGTTAGCACTTTTTATTGCCTTAGCTGTTTCAAATGCCATATTTGTCTGCGGAGTGAAATTAGAATGTATTCCAACAACATTATAATCATTAGCTACAACATAATCTGCTATTTCTTCAAAAGACATCCCTATTCTTGTTAAACCATTTTCTTGTCTTACATTTCTAAAATAAGTATCTTTTATATCATGGCTATTTGAACCAACAGAAGCATCAAGTATATTTGCTTCTATCCCTGCTGATTCCAAAGAAGAAACTAAATATAAAGGTCCTAAAGAACCATCTGGACGTGGAGTTTCTACGTCCATAAACTGGATTGGAGGATAAATGATCAAAGCTTTCATTAATTCCTAGAACAATAAAGCTTTTATAAACTTTATTAATGCATTAATATATAAAATGAATCGCGCATTTTTTTTCGATCGTGACGGAATCCTAGTAAAAAATATTTATGGGTATGACCTAGAATATAAAAGAATGATGGACGGTACCCCAAAAAAATTAGATGAGCTGCAAATATTCTCTGTTGCGAAAGAGATTATTGATCATGTAAAGGGAAAAGGTTTTTTGCCAATTATTATAACAAACCAACCAGATTTTTTAAAAGGAGATGTATTGTTAAAACATTACGAGCAAATCAATGAGAAACTTTGTAATGAGTTAGGCCTTAAAAGAGCCCACATTTTTGAATGTTTGCATAAAGAGGGTTTTTCACTAGAATGTGAATGTAGAAAACCAAAGTCAGGACTATTTTTAATGGCAAAAGGCATGCATGACATAAATTTAGAAAATTCATGGATGATAGGAGATTCATGGAAAGACATTGTAGGAGCTAACAATGCTGGAATAAAAAACACTATTTTTTTGTTTAGAAAAGCTATTCTTGGAGAACAAGAAGGAAATGAATTTTCCATTAAAAAATTAAATGAACTTAATATTAAACCAACACATATAATTAAAGATTTAAGCGAGGTAAAAGATTTAATCTCTTAATATAACAAATATTATAAATACCTTTATTTTTCAAAAATAATGAAAATTCTTGTTAGTGGTGGAGCAGGTTTTATAGGAAGCCATATTGTTGATAGACTTATTAGTTTAGGGCATGAAGTTTTCGTGATAGATAATTTATTAACTGGAAGCAAAGATAATCTAAATCCAAAAGCTATTTTCTATGAGCTAGACATAACAAACCTTAAAGATATAGAAAAAGTATTCAAAGAAAATAATTTTGATTATGTTTTTCATACAGCAGCTGGTTATTTAGTACAATCAATTGAAAATCCACAAAGAGATTTGGCAATTAATGCAATGGGAACACTAAATATTTGTGAGCTTGCAAAAAAATATAAAATCAAAAAAATTATTTACTCAAACTCTGGAGGAGCAAGTTATGGAGAACCTATTAAACTACCTTTTACAGAAGATCATCCTATGAAACCTTTGAATCCTTATGGAGCTTCAAAAGGCGTTGCAGAACTATATCTTTATATGTACTACCATAATTACGGAGTTAATTATACTTCTTTAAGATATGGTAATGTTTATGGTCCAAGACAAAACCCAAAATTAGAAGGAGGAGTTGTTTCAGTATTTCTTGATGCTTTCATAAAAGGTGAACAACCTATAATGAGAAGTGATGGCACTCCTACAAGAGATTATGTTTATGTTGACGATGTAGTTGATGCAAATATTTTAGCAATGACTTTAGGAAAACCTGATGGATATCATGTTGCAACTGGAAAAGAAGTGAGTGTTATCGAATTAGTAAGTGTAATGCAAAAAGTTTTAGGCATAAATATCGGAGTTAAACAAGGTCCTCCAAGGATAGGAGATATTCAAAGTGCTGTTTTTTCAATAGAAAAAATAAAAAAAGATCTTAATTGGGAACCAAAAACTTCTTTAGAAGAAGGAATAAAAAAAAC
>CAYHYE010000021.1:0-10639 GCA_964360755.1 Candidatus Woesearchaeota archaeon | reverse complement strand
TAAGAATCTCTGTACACAAATTCTTACGAATTTGTTGTATGACATCTCCTTTAAAAGACTCTACTGTTTTCTTACAAGATATTCCATAAGAATCTCTCAGAAAAAGGATAAGAAAAATTGAAGCGTACCTTATCATCCTAAGAAATTAAAATTAACTAGTACAACCAGAATATTCATTATAATATTCAAGGACTTTTTCTAAATAATTGCTTGTTTCAGAAGGCAAGTTAGAACAAGAACTGATTTCTTTAGTTAAATCACAATTATTTTTAACATTTCCAACTCCCCAATTATATGCTACTACAATCATTTCAGTATTTTTTATATTCTCTTTTTCAGCAAGAATTTTCAAATAACAAGTCCCATATCTTAAATTTGTTTCAGCATTAAACAAAGAACTTAAAGAATCCCCATCATTAATCCCAGAACACAAATCTTTTCCTCGTTGTTTAACATCTCTTAAAGCAATTGGAGTAACTTGCATAAGTCCTCTAGCACCAGTTTCTGAATTATGGGCATTTGGATCCCAACTACTTTCTTTTTTAATAATTGCTAATACTAAATTAGAATTTATATTTCGATCTTCTGCAATTTCAGAAGCAATTTCATTATGTTGTGATTCAAAAGAATTAGAAGGACTTAAAAACGTGGTTGTTGAATCAGAATCTGGAGAAAGTTGGATTAATCTTAAAGAAGAAAGACAAGCAGAGATTATTATATCTCCTAAATACTCAATTATTTTTCCTCTATCAATTTCAATATGAAAATGATCAGTTTCATCTTTAATTGATATTGCTTCTTTAGGAAAACCATATAGAGATATAAAATTTTGCGTATTTTTGCTTGCCCAATCAGAATATATTTGTTCAGCAGCACTGTTTGGAACATTATTTGAATGTTTTCTTATGTCAATTGCAAGGCCTTGAGGATGTTTTCCATTTTTAGTATGCTCTGAGTCTTCAGTACCGCCTGTAATAACCATACTACCATCTGTAGCTATTCCCAATCCTAAAGCAACCCAAACAGTTTCTGGTTTTAGACCTTTAACACAAGTTGTATCTTTCACACAAAGTTCATTATTAGAATTAACATAGTTCTTATTAATTTCAATTTCAGCTGAACTAAAAGCTTTCCTAATCTGATTTTCATCATTAAAGTTAGTTATGTCTTTATAAATAGTGTAAATTTCTTCTTTAATAGTTAATTCTTCATCACCTTCGTCTTCTTTAGGCTCTGGAGTAGTTCCTGGAATAGGTTCTGAAACAGTTCTATTTGTTTCTTTTAAGGAATCAAATAATTTTTTTGCAACAATATCATTTGTTTTAGCTCTCATAAACAAAACTTTTGCTTCTTGTTTATCATTAAGATCTTTAGATTCAAAATTATCAAGTTTAGAAATAATAACATTATATGAATTTTTAATGTTTTTTGGTTGAGCTTCTTTTAATAGATTAATTTCATCATGAACTTTTTCAATATCTCCGTCGTTAACTAAGTTAATTCCTAATTTTTCTTTTTCAAATCGTTCATCAGTTAGTTTATTTAAAAGATCAATAGTTGCATTATTTCCTGGAGTTATAGATCTAGTTATAGAATCTTTATCTAACCAGCATCCAATATTACTAGCTCCGCAAATTCCAACTTTAACAAATCTTGCCTCATCAACTCCTCTTCCTGGATTTTGAGTTGAGCAAATTCTAATAATTCCTCTTTCATAAATTGTTGGAGTTAAACTTTCTTCAACACCACTTTGAATATTTGGATTTACTAAAGCTAAAGGACTTCCTCCCTTATAAACAGGAGTTCCTGATATACATTCTTTTTCTGTTGCAATATTTGTTTCTTGCAATTGATTAGCGATATATCTATCTCTAACATAATTTAAAGCAAATGAAGTTGAGACTTGTTTAAATCCGCATTTTTCTTGGAAATTAGTTCTAATACAAACTTCTCTAAATCCGCTAGGAGCTGTGAAATCTCTAGCTTCAGAAATATATCCTCCTCTAGGAGCAAATCCTGTATCAACAATCACATCTCCAGAACTTTGGAAAAAAGAGCTTCCTTCAGGATTTCTTAGAATAACACTAAATTGAATTCCAATATCATTTCCTGCAAAAATATGATAAAATACTTTATAATGTGAAACACTAGGACTAACAGCGTCGCTAGAAGGAATTTCATCAAACCAGGCACTAAATTGGCTAGGTGAATCTGGTTCTATTAAAGTTTTAAATTTATTAGGATATCTTGTTGAAACAAATCCTTTGCAAATTTGTGTCCCAGCTTCTTGGCTGGATCTTACATTAAATGCTTTTAAAGCATTTTCTCCATAATCTTGTTTAAAGTAATTTATGCTATTCTGCATATTTTCCCAGGCAGCTTGCACATTTAGATATTCTCCGCCTCCTCTAGGATTATTTCCAGTTAATCCCTCTAATAATTTAGGAAGCAATACATTTACAGCAGGAGAAACTTGCTTCCAGAAAAATTCGCATTGATATATAGCTGTAATCTCATCACAAATTCCAGTATATCTTCCTGTATCAATATTTTCCTGTAGGCAATCTCTTGATGCTTTTAATATAGAGACATAACTTTCAACACCTGCATGAATTCCTGTAAGACAAACAGGAATAGCAATTCCCTCTTTAATATTTGGCAAACACATTAAAGTGCTTCCAATAATTCCTGACTGAACAACATTATCAACATAAAATTTTCCTCCTAAATTACATCTAGATGAAGGACATATAACAGGATCGCAAACATTAAATAATATTTTACAATCTCTTGGAGACATAAAATTCTGGCATTGTACTTCTGGAATATTAGCTTGCGGAGTTCCAACATTAATTTCTTTTGAAACACCTGAAATTTTAACTTTCCTAATTCCTTGTTTATATTGAGAAGCAGCATCTTCTAAAGCTCTTTGTGCACGTGTTATAACTCTGCTTGACTCTTCATCAGTTAATCCTGGGAATCTCTCTCTTGTTTGGCCTGTGAACATATTAATCTGTTCACAAATGTCATCTCCTATTCCTGAGTTGAATTCTTCTCTTCCATTTACCCCAACATTACAAACCCAAAAACTTGCAACTCTTCCAGAATCTTCAAAAGATTTTACATTTCCAAAAGCTGGAAGAGTTTGTTTTGTGGCAGCATACCACCCATTTATAGTATCAAAAGGAACAACAGCAGGCATTCCTTTATAAGGTTCTCTTTCATAATATCTAGCTAAAGGATTAGTATAAGAATTTTTATAACTGTTCGGGTCAAATCTAATAAATTCCCCTGCAGTTTTTTGACGAATAGTTTTGTAAACTCCACTATCAGTATTTAATTTTTCTCCATTACTAACACTATAAACATCTTTTAGAGAGAATTGATTACTGGTAGCTTCTTGCAAAACAACTAAATATTCTTCATTATCAACTTTAACAGGCTCATAATGAGTTCCAACTGTGAGGTTAAATTCATTATTTTCAGAAGTTACAACAGCTCCATTATATCTTGCAGGTTTAGCATCTCTATAACTGCTGAAATATTGTACAGTTTCTCCTGAAAAAGATAATCCTTCCCCCAATCTTTCAGAAAAGCCCTCAGAAACTTGAGAATTGATCTTTAAATCTCTGGCATTTTTTAAGTCATCATAAAGTCTTTCATTAACTGCTTTTTCAAGAGCTTCATTATTAGAAAACTGAGATTTAATGCGCAAATGTAAATCAATTCTCTTTAATGTTTCATAATCATTAACTCCTTCTAATGCATTGCTAACTTCAATTTCATTTTTACCATCTTTATCCAAAATTTTTTGAGTTCCAAAATCTTTAGCAACTTCTTTTTTATAATCTTCAAAAGCACTTTGATAGTCAACTGTTTTTTTATTGAATAAATTTCCTTTAGATTGGATTAAATTTTGATCATCATTAGCTTTAAGGTCTTTTTGCTGTTGATCTAGAATATTATTAACAAGTTTAACTTCTGAATCAATTTCATTAGAATGTTTAGAATAGCAATCATTTATAGAATTATATTTACCAACATTTTCTTGACAGTATTTATTCCATTTTTCCTGCATTACTAATTGCCTTGAAATTGCTTTGCCTCCTAAATTTGAAAATAAATTTTTAACTTGTAAAGCAGCACTAGTTGCAAAGCATGCTGCTTTTAGGCCTTTAACTGCTTTTTCAAGATTTTTATTAATATCCTCCCATTTAACTATACTCTCATTTAATTTTTTAATTCTTTCAGCAGCTTTTTCAGGAGTTAGTTGAATAGCTCTTTTTTCAACACCAACACCATAAGAAAAATTTGTAAATCCGCCGATTCTTCTATTAACTGGATTCAGCCTAATTTTAACAGACTCTTCAAAAACAATTTCCTTAACTTCTAAATCCTTACCACAAACATTCCTAGTAGTTCCCAAATTAATTTCACTAGGACTATCAGGACAGTTAGACTTAATACTAATTTTTGAATGATCGTAATCCATTAATTGTATATATTTGCTATTATTATCTTTAAAAATATATTCATCTTTTCCTTTTATATTCTTTAAAACATTGTCAAACTCTAATTTAATATTTAATTCTTCATCAGTAATAGGGTGAATTTCTTTTAGTACAATATAATGCTGTATTCCTTGCGACTCAAAACTAAGGCTAGCTTTATCACGATCTACAAGTTTGGCATTGTTTAAATTAGAATAATAATCTTCAGTATTATATTTATCATTAGAAACTAATTTTTCAATAAGCTCTAAACGAGTTTTATCTTTATTAACAGCTGAAGATAATTCAATAGCATTTTTTAAAGCCAGCTCACCGATAAATTTATCTTCATTATCAATTAAATTCTTGTAATTTTCTCCTGCATCATAAACATCTTCAACTTCTTTATATAAATTAATTGAATTTTCAAAATATTTATTAAAATCAGCATCTGAAATCTCTATATCGTTTAAAGAAGTTAAATCAACAAATTTTATATTTTTTCATAAAATATTTTTATTTTCTTCTAAATCAACAAAAGCATATGTATCAACACCATTATTTAATTTTCCGTTTGTTTTAATTTCATTTAGCTTTTTTATAATTTCTTTTTTATTATTTGTTAAATCATCTGTTAAAACAAAAAGTGCAAAGAAATTTCCTTTTTTTATATCTAAAGTATATTCATCAATACCAGCAAGATAAACTTTTTTAGTTTCTTTATTAGCTTGTGTAAATAACTCATCACCAATTTTATATTCTCCATCACTATTGTCAATATTTAACATAACAGGATTATTATCTAAACTTAAACTAAAAGATTTTCCACCACATCTAAGATTTATTTTTCCTGCATTTAATCCAGATGATTCAATCTCTAAAACAGAGCATAAACCCTCTGCAAATCTTTCACCTTTATAAATATCATAAGAATTAGAGTCTAAAAGAATTTTTGCCTTAATTTCTGGCTTTTTTGACTCTAAATAACTAACAGAGTAACCTGCATTGCAATAAAATCCAGAAAGATATTTTTCGCTAGAAGTTTTTCCTTTTTCAACAACAAAGCTGTCAATTTTATTATTTACATCTGAGTAAATACCTATAGTTATTTTATTATCATCTATTCTTTCTAGACGAACAAATGCTTTTCCACTGAAAAATCCGTATTTAACATAATCCCTCTGCCATTCTTCTTCAGATAAAACTCTTAAAACATCTTCTTGTAAACCAAATCCAAAAGCATTTAGAGCATCATATTGTATTCTAGCATTTAAAGTTCCATTAATAAATTCTGGCATTTCTCTTTCAGGCATTCCTCCTTGTAAGAAAATGATTAAATATCCTAAGTTATCAATAGTTGCAAATCCCTGACTTGAACGATATTTATTAAATGCATCTTTTGGTCTTTGATAACTAACTCCAACAACTCCTTTTGGATGGCCTTCGCTAGGTGTAAAAATTATATTTCTAATTGTGGATGTTTCAATAGTTGGATTTACTTGTATAGCTTGTAATTTGCAAAAAATTGGAACATTTTGCTCTTCTAATAAATCACTTCTAACAACATTTGGTGAACAGCCTCCTGGAGCAATTTGTATTAGGAAATCCTGCCTCTCTTGACAAAGTTCATAAGATTGTCTAGCATCTAATCCAAAATAATTATCAATTCCAACAATTCCTGGAGAAATTCCATATCTTGGAGAAACATGCTGTACATTAGAAGAAACAAAACTACCACTGCCAAAAGTATTTTGAGTAGGTCCATTAAATATTGGAGTTGGCGGAGTAGTTGCAATTATAGGTGTTTGAGAAATTTGTGAAGAAACTAAACTAATAAATATTACAAATATAAAAAATAAAAATAATTTTTTCATCCTAAACTCACTCCTATTTTTTGAACTTCAAATAATTCATAATTCTGTTGTAATTGATCTAAAGTTAATGGTTGTGGCAGTGAAGGTATGCTAATTTTCATATTTCTAGATAATTTTAGATCATCTTCTAAAATAAGTTCGACAGATTTTCCTCCTGCACTTAAAGCATTATCTAAAGTTTGACTTGGAAGTTCAGCTATAAAGCATTCTTCAGTTGTACCTCCGAAAAACCCTAACAATCCTTTTTTAGGAACTTGAACACAATTTTGTTCAGAACTTGCAGGAATAACTAAAGAGCTTCCTGAAAATACTTGTACAGATATATTATACAAACCTTCTGATAATTTAATCTTATTTTGTTGGGGATAAGCAATAGTTGTAGAATATTTATCTGAGACAAAGTGCACTACAACTAAAGGTTTATTATTTGATGTAGAAGAAACTTGAACTCCTCCTACTACAATGTTAAGATCTAGCTCATATAATTTATCTAAAATTAAATTTACACTTCCAGGCTCATTAGTTGAAAATATTTGATTAGCAATAACATAACCATCTGCTTTTGCAATAGCTTTTCCATTAACACATTGCGGGAATAAAGCTTTTAATTTTGCCTCGCTTCCAGAAACCTTTGTTTGCCCAATATTGCATAATTGGTTAAGGCATTCAAAAGAAATACTGGCTTCAATAGGATTTAAAGAAGAATCGAAGCTTAAAACTTCAATTTCTGTATTTGCATTTGCGCAAAAACTATCTAGATATTCAAATTCAACAGGCTCATCAGAGAGAATAGCATTTCTAGGAACACTTTTATCAATAATTACACTTATAGGAAATTGAAATATCTCATTTTCATTATAAATTTGAATTAAAATAGGATGATAAATATCATAAACAAAGTGATAAGGAACATAACAAAATCCTAGAACGCCTAAACCATTTTCTAAGCCAATAGGCTCTGCAATAAGCAAATTATTTTCAGCAGGCCAGATTTCTATTTTAGAAGGCCAATCTTTTAAATATAAAAAGTTAACATTTTCGCTAGTTTTAATAGGAATAGTAAAATATTTTCCATTTTTATTAGAGGCTTTTCCATTATCTACTTTTAATGCTTGAACATTAGCACTAATAGCACTACGTAAACTATCAGAAACTTCTTGAGCATTCCAAATTAATGGGGAACATGAAATATCACTTCCTGTAATAGGAGCATAATTATACAAAACATCTTGAGTGTACAATTCTAAGAAAGCATCTTTCTTTTCCTTATCATAAATTTCTTTGGCCAAATTATAAAATTTCCCAAAATCACTTTGAACATTGATTTTATGAATATTTCTAGTAGCTGTTTGATCTCCTTTTTTAAGATTTAAATTTGTTTTAACTTCAACACGAATTTCTTTATCTAAAATTTTAACATTGCTTAAAATCGGCGATAAGCTGTTAATATCATAACCCTGATCTCTAAAATAATTGAAATCACAATATCTTAATTCATCATTCAAAAAATCACCAATTTGTCTTTCAATAACTGTTTTTGATGGGATTTGTTCTTTTATAACATTATTTGCTGAAATGTAATACCAATATGGAACTGGAACTCCTAAAAAATCAAGTTGATTTGAAAGCGGGCTATATAAAGAACCAGCTTCAAATTCAGGAGTTTCAATATAACCTCCTTGACTGCCTGCAATACTTACTGCTTGTTTTGTTTTTTCTTTAATACAATTGTCAAAAAATTCAAAAACAGCTGAAGAATCTAATCCAATATTACCTTGATCAAAAAAAACATTTCTAACAACAAAAAATATTACAACAGCTGCTACAATCATTAATGCGATTATGATAAAAATAGTTATTTGAGCTTTTTTATTTAAGTTACTTATCATGTTTCCCTCCTTTTAAAATTTTATTAGAGATAAGCTCCATAATCTCAGTATTAATATCTTTTTTAATTAACTCTTTGAATTTCTGCCAAAGCTTTTCATCTTCTATAAGAAGCAAATATTTTTTCATATCATCAACCAACTTTAATTATATAATTTTTTAATTATATAAATCTTTCTTAATAAGTTAATAAGTTAGTTAATTACTAAGTAAAACAATATATAGGGTTTAAAACAAGCAGATATATGAGTAATGTGCATGAATTTAACAGAGAAGAACAACAAAAAATAGCAATAGCAGTTGATAAAGTAGTTAAAGAAGAATTAAAAAAATTAGGTCTTGAAGAAAAAATAAATTATGAAGTTGCAGTTGATAATGTAAGATCAGTTGGAATCCAAGGCGATAATAGAACATACAAAAGATGTGCAGAATTAAAATTGCGTTTTCCAAATAATCAAGTAGATTATGATTTAATAGAAAGATTAAGTAATCAAATAACAAATCAAGTTCAAGAAGTTAATAGAGTTTTATGTAATTTTTTCTAATACTCAAATCCATGTCTTGCTTTATCCATATATTTTTCAGGAATATATTTTCTAATCCAATTATAAAACCTATCTCTCATTTTATCTTTAAGAGTCATTGATCTAGGTAGTCTAACAGCATTTGAACCAGCAGCTAATAATCTATAATAAACTGCTTCAACATTATTATGGATTTCCTTATTTATATCATTTCTATGAATCTTGAAAGATAAATTAGTAAGTATTCTTTCTAAAGAAGGAAATGATCTATTAATAGTTTCCATTAATGATTATTAGATTATTTCATTTAAATATATTTAGATAGTTGATTTTTTAGGATTAAAAAATGGTCCTGCCAAGAATTGAACTTGGATTACATCCACGTCAAGGATGCGTCTTAACCACTGGACCACAGGACCTTTAAAAATAAACTTTTATAAGTTTATAAAGATTTAAAAACCCACTAAATAATTTATACTAATTAAACAAAATGAAAAAACCAAAATCAACAAATCGTTTTTGCCCATATTGCAAAAAGAAAACAGGACATAAGATAAAACTTTTAACTAGTGGTATGAAAAGAGGTTCTCTTAAACATGGTTCAAAAGAAAGAGCAAAATTAAGAGGTATTCCTGGAATGGGAAATAAGGGGCGTTATAGTAAACCGCCAATAAACAAATGGAAAAGGAAAATAAAAAGTATAAAAAAAGCTGTTTTTATTTATACATGCCAAGAATGCAAAAAATCTCATCAATCTAAAAAAGGCATAAGGGCAGGAAAAGTAATCATGGAGTAAAATAAGAAAATGGCACTAACACAAGAAAAGAAAAAGTTTTTTGAAATAGAAATACCATTTTTAAAGAAAGAAGTAGAAATATATGGAACAGATAAGAATTTTAATGGTAAACATATTAAGTTAGATTTAACAAATTTGCTCAAGGGAAAAGCCTTAGAAATGGATTTTTTAATACAACAGGATAATGGCAAGACATCTATATTGCCAAGGAAAGCATATCTTCATGGATTTTATATAAGAAGAATGTTAAGAAGTGCAACTAACTATGTTGAAGATTCTTTTTTAACTAAATGTAAAGACCAACAAATTAGAATAAAACCATTTTTAATAACAAGAAAAAAAGTTTCAAGAAGAGTATTGAAAGCTTTGAGAGAAAAAGCAAAGGAAAAAATAACTGATTATGTTAAGGATAAAACATTTGAAACAAATATAATGGATATAATAGATAGTAAATTGCAAAAAGAAATAATGCCAGCACTTAAAAAAATTTACCCGCTTGGACTTTTTGAAATTAGATTTATTGGAATTGAAGACCTTAAGGAACATGAAAAGTATGAAGAAGAACAAGAGAAAAAACAAAATATAGAAGAAAATAAAATAGTAGAAGTTTTAGAAACAAAAGAAATTAATATAAAAAATAAAAAGACAAAAAAGGAATAAAATGTTGCAACAAACTTTAGTTCTTATTAAACCAGATGGGATTCAAAGAGGATTAATTGGTGAAATTATTAAAAGATTTGAGCAAAGAGGCTTAAAAATTATAGGTATGAAAATGGTAAATGTTAAAAGAAGTATAGCTGAAAAACACTATTCAGAAGCTATGACTAAAAAACATGGTGAACATGTAAGAGATTATCTTCTTGATTATCTAATTTCAGGGCCTATAATTGCTTTAGCAATTCAAGGTTCAAATGCAATTGCAGTTGTAAGAAAAATAATTGGTGATACTTATCCTGGAGAAGCAGATATGGGAACAATAAGAGGAGATTTTTCCCATACAAGCAAAGCTTATGCTAAAGCAAACAACCAAGGCCATAATTTAATCCATGCCTCTGAAAATGAAGAAGA
>CAYHYE010000020.1:0-11799 GCA_964360755.1 Candidatus Woesearchaeota archaeon | reverse complement strand
AAAATTGAAAAAGTTGAAGATATAGAAGGAGCTGACAAATTATATAAATTAACAATAAAAATTGGAACTGAAAAAAGAACAATTGTTGCAGGAATAAAAGAATTTTATAAAGCAGATGAACTAAAAGGAAAAACAATAATAATTATTGCAAATTTAGAGCCTAGAAAATTAAAAGGAATAACAAGTGAAGGAATGCTTTTAGCAGCTGAAAATAATGGAGATATTGTCTTGCTCACTAGCGATAAAAAAATCAGTGATGGAAGTAAAATTCATTGATTATATGTTAATCTTAACTATTTTAACTTTAAGCTTTCTTATATAATTATTTATATCTCCAAGATTGTATTATTAAGATTTAAAATAGAATTTATTGAATCAACTACATAATTTGATTCTAATGCAAATCCCAAGTTTTCTGAACCTTGAATTTTGAAATTATTTATTCCTATTACTTTTCCTTTTTTATTTACTAAAGGCCCTCCAGAATTCCCTTGGTTTAATGGAACATCAATTTGTATATATGCTGGAAGATCATTTGGACCTTCTCTTTTTAATCCTGATACAATCCCCTCTGTTACACTAAAAGATAATCCTAAAGGATTTCCTAAAGCTATAACTTTTTCTCCAACTCTTACATTATCTGAATCATCAAATTCCAAATAATCATGGCCAGATCCTTGTATTTTCAATACTGCAACATCCAAATCTAAGTCATAACCTACAAGTTCTGTTAACACCCATTCATCTGCTCCATATAAAAGAACCTTTGCATATCTTGCCCCCTCTAAAACATGCGCATTTGTTATTATATGCCCTTCACTAGTTATAATAAACCCAGATCCTTGAGATACATCTGTAGCAACACTTACAATACTTGGTATTACATCTTCTATAATCAACGAGAAATCAGCACTTGAACTTGCTTTTATTTCTGATATTTCTTCGCCAAGGTCTTTTTTTACTATTAATAATGAACTACTTATTTCATTTATTTGTGATTGTAAACCTTTTTGATTTAATGATATTTGTTCTTCTAATTTTTTTTGATTTTCTCTAGTATTTTCCAAGTTCACTTCAATTTCAACCAATGTAAAGGCTATATAAATTAACGAGCCTATTACTAAAATCTTAAATACAATTATCCATATTGCAAAGGCTATATGGTGCTTTTTATATTTTTTTAGCATTTTCTTTTTAAGTAACTTAAGTTTTTAAAGTTGCTTTTTTTCACTAGATTATGGGCCTGTAGTTTAACGGATAGAATCTTCGGTTTCGGCCCGAAGGATGGAGGTTCAATTCCTCCCAGGCTCATATTTTTCAAATAAAAATGTTTACTTTTATTTTAATAATTCTTTTAAAATTTCACTGGAAATTTTATAATCAGCCCGTCTATTTGATGATTTCATTATTTCACCCATTAAAAAATTAAAAGCATTTTGTTCTCCACTTTTATAATCTTGAACTGCCTTTTTATTGCTTTTAATAACTTTTTCAATTAATAGTTTTAACTTTTGTTTATCTATAATTTTTTCATGAATTTTTATTTCTGATTTTATTGAATATGATTTTGGAATGAAATTGTTTAAAATTTGCTTTGCTTTTAATTCTGTTATGGTTTTTTTCATTATAGATTCCAATAATTCTATAAAATGTTCTACTTTTATTTCCACTTCATCAAGTGTTTTTTTATTATAATTTAAAATCCTTAATAATTCTCCTGTAACCCAAGGCAATGCAAATTTAGGATTTATTTTTTCTGAAATTTTTTCAAAAAATTCGACAATTTCTAGATTTTTTGAAAGTATCTCTGCATTTTTTTTGTCAATTTTATGTTTCTTTATTAATTTATTTAATTTTTCTTCTGGAGATTCTGGAAGGTTTTTTTCTATTTCTTTTATAAATTTCTGAGATAATATTATTGCAGGAAGATCTGGATCACTAATAAATCTATAATCTTGCGCAGATTCTTTTTCGCGCATTGATTCTGTTATTTTTTTATGAGGATTCCACCTCCTAGTTTCTTTTTTTATTGGAAATTCTTTTTCATGCCTTTTTGATTCATATTCAATTACATTAAAAATTTCAGAAATGGAGTTTACATTTTTTATTTCTGTTCTTTCAGTTTTTCCTTTAATATTTATATTAACATCTGCTTTTATTCCAGCCTCTTTATTCAATGCTTTTATATAAGAAAGTGTAATAATTAATTTTTTTAACCATTCTATTACCTTTAAGTTTGAGGAAAAATCCGGCTCTGTAACTATTTCAACTAATGGAGCTCCTGATCTATTGTAATCAATTCTCCCCGTTAATGGATCCCATGCAGCAGGATCTTCTTCCAAATGAATTTCTTTAATTTTTATGCCTAAAAATTTTCCTTTTTCAGCTATTGGTATTGCATAAGTTCCAGATAAAGTATTTTGATATCCTTTGGGCAGATCAGGCCAGTTATAATGTTTCCTCTGCCAGACTAATTTTTTTTTATTTTCACTCACATTTAATTTTGAATTTAACATAAGTGAGATTTGTACAACTTTCTTTATAGCCTCCTTATTAGGAAGCATTGGCTTAGTTCCTGGCTGTCCTGTACAAATTGGACAGATATTTATATTCGGAATTTGTGATTTGTTATTACTACATTCACAGAACAATTTTTCTTCTGTATCTAAATAACCATGTATTTCAAGACCTATTTTTATATTTGTCATGTTGTTTTATGATTTAATGATTTTTTAATCTTTTTATTTTTTAAGCCCTTAGAGGCTTATAATTTAAACTATCTATTTTTCACTTTTTTTAGTAGGAACAAAACATATATATACTAGTTTGTCCTTGATTTTAAACTTTGTTTTCATAGGTTTTACAGAGGCTATTAACTAATAGAGAACTTCATGCGAAATGGATAAAATTATCAAAGAAAAAATTAGTGCAGACCATTTATTATATGTTAGTTTGAAATATACTAAAACTTCTGAAGTTATTATAAATTTAATCTTACGATGGGCTATTATGATGGAATATGGTTTTGAAGATTTATTAAACCATGCAAAAAAGAAAAAGCTTATTAAAAATATTCCAGCTTCTCCAAGACCAAGACTTGATTTAACAAGAGAGATTTTTAAAAAAGAGAAGATTATTATAGATACCTTAAATTTATATGAAATGTTTAGAAAAATTGAGACATTAAAAAGAGAATCTGAAGGAGAATTTAGGAAAAATGTTGCTTTAAAGGTTAATTATAAAGGAGAAGATATTAGAATTAATCTAGAATTATTAAAGGCATACTCTATAACGTTAGAAAAGTTTATAAATTATTTAAAACAATTTCTTTCATCTTAGTCTTCAATAATTGGTGAAAAATGTCTAAGTTTATTGTTATTGCTTCAGGAAAGGGGGGTGTTGGAAAAACCACAACAGCCATTAATTTAGCTACTGCAATGAATGCTTTAAATGAAGATGTTACTCTTGTTGATGCTAATTTAACAACTCCAAATGTAGGATTATGTTTAGGAGCTCCTGTTGTTCCTGTAACTTTAAATCATGTTCTTTCTGGAAAAGTGGATTTAATAGATAGTATTTATGAACACGAGTCTGGTACAAAAATTATTCCAGCTTCACTTTCAATTAAAGAATTAAAAAGATTAAATGATGATAATTTAATTAATGCTGTTAAGGACTTAAGACAGATTTCAGATATAGTTATTTTTGATTGTGCTGCAGGTCTTGGTTCAGAAGCAATTAGCACTATTTCTATAGCAGATGATGTTATCATAGTTACAAATCCTGAAATGCCTGCAATAACTGATGCTTTAAAAACAGCTAAGATTGCTGAAGAAATGGGTAAGAATATCAAAGGAATTATTGTTACAAAAACAGATGGTAGAAGAAGTGAAATGAGTTTAGAAAGTATTTCAGAAATGTTAGAACTGCCGATTTTAGGGGTTGTTCCTATAGATGATAAAATTCAAGAAGCTTTATATATGAAAAATGCAGTTTTATTAACTCATCCTAAAAGTAAAGCTGCTAAAAGTTATATGAAAATTGCTGCAAAAATTTTAGGAAAAGAGCTTCCAAAAAAAACAGGATTTTTTTCTAGATTATTTGGATTTAGATAGTTTATATTGATATTTTTATTATTATTCAATAGATTTAAAAATGTCTATATCTTTATTTTATTATGGTGAAAAGAGGTAAGAAAAAATTTAGATCATCTAAATCTAATAAAATAGTTAGGAGATTAGATCCTCCACTTGGAATAAAGATTGTTTCTGTCTTCTTTTTTATTAGTGCGATTTTAAGTTTTTTATTTGGAGTTTTAATAATTCTTGGTTCTGTTTTAGGCTTGAGTTTACTTTCTTCAGAAGATATTAAAAACATGATTAACAATAATCCAGGACTTTCTGCTTTTGGAATTGAATCTGGAACAAAATTGTTTACAACAATATTTGCTTTTGGAGTTTTTATTATAGTTTGGGGGATTATTGAATGGTATGTTGGAAAAGGACTATGGAGGGCAATTAGAATTTGGTATGTTGCAGCTTCTGTTTTAATTTTAATAGGACTTTTAACTTCTCTAGCTTTGATCTTTTCATTAACATATTCAGGACTTGTTCCATTAGTATTCTATATTGTATTAGCTTATCTTCTTTGGGTTAATAAAAACTCAAGGTCATATTTTGGTATATCATCTAAATTAGTGAAAAAAAGATGATTAGAATAAACTTTATAAACAAAATATCTTTTAAGTTATAATGGAAAAAAGAATATTAGCTTTGTTGTTCATTTTTATAGTATTTTTATCTTTGTTTAGTGGGTTTTTGGTTGTTGCACAAACTGAATATTTTGGAGATGCTGATAATACTGCTATAGAAAATCCTGAACAATCCCAAGGTAAAACTGTAAACGAAAGAACAAGCGAACTAACAACACTTGGATGGCCAGAATGGCTTGCAACTAGGATCGCTACTTGGGAACTTGGAGCTATAGGTGATCAAGGGCTTGCAGGAACTACTTTAAAATATTTTGTTCTTGCTTTAATTATTTTGCTTGTTTATTCTGCTTTGACATATGCTAATTTTCCTGATTCTTATGGAAGTTTTGGCGGTGCAGGACTTGTCAGATTTTTAATTTCACTAATTGTTGGATTAATTGCAACATTTGCAATAACAACCAGCGAACTTTTAACAATGATGCAATCTTATACTGCTTTAGGAATTACACTATCTTTGTTTTTTCCAATATTAATTTTAGCTTTTTTTACATTAGTGACTGCTAGAGCTGCAAGTCCAATAGGAATATTTGCTCAAAAGATATTGTGGGCAATTTATTCTTTTTACTTGTTTTTGAAAACATCATTATATTTGATTATTGCAAATTCAAATGGAAATGAAAAAACAGATTTTTTGAAACTTGAGTGGCCTGTTGATGTTGCTAATTTTTTTATAGGAGAGGAAGCTAAAGGACAGATTACTTCTGGAACCTTTGATCCTGTTATTTTAACAATCATGTTAATTGTTTCCATAGTAGTTTTTTTTATTTTTGTAATACAAAACAAAGCTGTTGATGCCTGGATTACTAAAGAAGCAAGAGATGCTGAAATTGAGGCTGAAAAAGCTAAACTTGAAAGATCTCATTCTTATGACGAATTAAGGTCACAACAGATGCAAAGGAACAAATAGCTTAATTTCCAAACTTACAATTATATTTATAAATTGCTTTATCTTTTATAAATTATGAAAAAGAGCAGCAGATTATTTTTAATAATTTCAATTTTAGTATTATTTATTTTTAGTGGGTTTTTGGTTGTTGCACAAACTGAATATTTTGGAGATGCTGATAATACTGCTATAGAAAATAATGGGATACCTTCTCCTGAAAAAGATAAAGAAGTAGTAGATGGTGAAAGAGAATCTAATTTGTTTACATCATCTTTTAATTGGATTAAAGAAAAAATTAATTCTACACGGAATAAAGCATACGAAACTTCTCGTGAGTTAGTTGGTGTCCGTACAGGTTGGAACTTTTTATTGAGTTTTTTTTGGTTTTTTCTTCAAGGTTTAATTGCTGGTGTTATTTTATTGTTTATTAATTATTTTTTTATTAACCTTATTCTTTTAAATACAGTTGAAAGACCATTTATTGTTAATATATTAAATAAAAAACCCTTGATTTCTATTGTGTTAATTGGTATTTTAAATGCAGCTTTAATGAGCATACCATTAATTAATAGAGTAATAGAAACAATAACTTTACAAATTTTTGCTTTTCCTCTTGGTCCATTTAGTGAATTTTTTATCAGAACTTTGCTTTTAACAATATTTTTAGTTATAATTATATTTTCTCCTGCAATTTACTTGGCATTGCGTGACATGCGAGAAAGAGCAAAAACTATTAAGGCCATACATGATGCAGCTGCTGGTGTTGCAATAATGAGAGAAGCAGGACGTATAAGACGAGGAGGACCTTGAGTTATTTAATTTCTTCTTTAGAATTATATCTAATACCTATTAATTTCATTATAAGTAGTATTTAAATTATTGGTGCTGGACTTGATGTAACAGATGCTGCTGACATTCTTGCTAAATAATCCGATACAGCCCTTCCTATATCTCTATTATTTAAAATATTATAAAGTGCTATTGATTTTGTATAATCATCTGGTATTTCTTCTACTTCATGTAAAAGACCTTCTATTGATCTATCTAATGCTTCTCTGCTTACTCCACTTGCTTTTAGTCTATTTAACTCCATTAAATTATTTAATATTTCAGTCGTTTTATCAAAAGCATATTTAGCACCAATTTTTGCTGTTTTTCCTATTAGTTTTGTTGCTCCAATAGCACCATATCCTGCCCAATATGCTGCATTTCCAACACCTCTCCCAACAGCTTTAACTGAAGGTACAAAAGCATGATTATAAACTGCAGAAATTGTTTCATTTCTTTCACTTCTTCTTTTAGTTCTTTTATCTTCTCTTTCTTTTCTTAATTCTAAATATTTGTCTGTAGGAAATAAATTTTCTAATCTTTTTCCTAAGACTCTTTCAGCTCTTTGTGCTTCATAATGTCTACTAGGAAAATATTTTTTCACTCTTTCAAGTGCCTCAACTGCGTCGTCAACACTTGTTCTTGGTTTTTTTCCAAGATACCAATCCATTGGTGTTTTATATCCTTCCATTTTATTTTTTACCTGTTTTTTCTTATTTTTTATCTTATTTTAAACTATTTAAACCTTTCTATTTTGTTACTACTAAAAGATGGCTATTATGAATTGTAAAAATACAAGATTAATTTAAAAATATAGTCTTCTTTTTAATTTAATGAATAAAAGAATAAAAGCTTTTTTGTTTACACTCTTGTTTTTAATTTTATCTTTGATTATGTTTATAAATGTTATTTCTGCGCAACTTGATAGTTTAGAGGGAATTCAAGAAAAGCTAGATGAATTGCCCAGTGATCAAGATGAAGCAGAAGAAGCTGCAACAGCTTATCTAAAGAAAGAATGGTCAAAGATTTTAGAAAGATCACAAATTGGTGGGATTCTTAGTTCATCTGAAAATTTAATAAAAAAAGCAGACCCTTTATTTAACTTCTTTTTTAATACAGGGTTTTCTTGGAATTTTTTATTTTTTATTTTAGTTTCCTTATGGATCTTTTTTGTATCTTGGTTATATAGTCTTCTGACTTTTCTTTCTATTTTTATTAGAATTAAATTTTTTAATATTCTTTTGTTTATTGTTTCTGTAGTTATAGTTTCTTTTACAGCATTCTCTAAAACTATTGCTCTTTTTTTTGTTAATGTAATAGCTAAAATAAATAATTTGTTTTTACAAATTATTTCTGCCTTAGTTTTAATTATTTTTATTTTGGTTTTATCTGTTTATTCTGGACATATTAAGAAGCTTTTTTCTAGTATGAAGGAGAATAGAAGAAAGGCATATTTAGAAAAAGAGGTTAGAAAGGAGAAAAAAGAAATTAAACAATTAAAAAAAGAAGGCGTTGGATCTAAGGAAGTTGAGGGAGGAAGGTTTTTCTTAAGAGAAATATATAGAGCACTTATGAAAAAATAGTAAAATTAATAATAAAGATTACAAACTCAATCTCCGCACATCAATAATTTCAGCAGAGCTGATGTTTTCAATTGCTTGAAGCTTATCCATTAGTGGATCTTGATCTAAATCTTCGCGTCTTGTAAGCTGAATAATAATTGCTTTTAAGCCAAAAGCAACTGGTTCAATATTAACTTTTACTATCCTGCCTTTTTCTTCTATAACAATTGATTTTGCCTTTTTTTCAATTAAATTTAAATTACTTTTTAGAGATTCCGGCATTATTCTTATTTTCATTACTACTTCTCCCATGTTTGACAACCTATGTTTTCTTTTATGAATTTTATTATTGCATAGAGTTTATAACTGTTTTGCTATCATAATGCTTAAAAATACCCTTGTTTTCATAAAATTATCTTTAAAAGAGGTAAAATGATTCAAAATTATCAACAGCTTATAGAAAAAATTGCAAGAGCTTCTGGGTTGGATGTTGAAGAAGTTTATAGAAAGGTCGAAGCAAAATGTGCTAAACTTTCAGGCTTGATTTCTAAGGAAGGAAGCGCTCAAATAGTTGCTAGTGAGTTAGGAATTAATTTTGATAAAGAAAAATTAAAAATTTCAGAATTAGTTTCAGGTGCAAAAAAAGTTAACTTAATAGGTAAAATCATAGATAATCCTATAATAAATTCTTTTAGAACTAAGAATGATATAGAGGGAAAAGTTGCATCAATGACTTTGGCAGATGATAGCGACAACATACGTTTGGTATTATGGGATATAAACCATATTAGTTTATTTGAAAATAGTAAGTTGAAAAATGGAGATTTTGTTGAAATTTCCAATGCAAGTATAAGAAATGATGAATTGCATTTAGGAAGTTTTAGTGACATAAAAAAATCCAATGAAACTTTTGATAATGTGATTTCTCAAAAAAGGATATTTGAAACTAAAATTAGCGATCTAAAAAAAGGCCAGACTGTAAAAATTAGGGCTTTTATTGTTCAAATGTTTGAGCCTAGATTTTTTGAAGCCTGTCCTAATTGTGGCAAAAAAATTATTAATAATGAATGTATAAATCATGGAAGTATTATCCCAGAAAAAAAGGCTTTGTTGCCTTTAGTTTTAGATGATGGCACTGAAAATATAAGAGCTGTTTTATTTGGAAATGATATAGATAAGCTTGGTATTTCTAAAGATGACCTTAACAATCCTGAAATATTTTCCAGAAAGAAAAATGAATTTTTAGGGGAAGAGTTCCTTTTTGTAGCAAATGTTAGAAACAATAATATTTTTAATATTATGGAAATGACTATTAATAACATTGAAAAAATAGATATTGATAAATTAATTGATGAATTTAAACCTAGATCGAAGGCTTTATAATCATTTGTTTATTTTAAATTTAAATGTTGTTTAAAACTCATTTAGCAATTGGCATTTTTGCTATTATTTTATTTAGTCCTTTAGTTAAAGATCCAACTACTTTTTCAATTATTGTGCTTATAGCCAGCCTAATTCCTGATATTGACACTGCTTTTTCAAAAGTTGGGAGGAATATTCCTGCAAAGGTTGTCCAAGTATTTACAGAACATAGAGGGGTTTTACATAGCTTAACTTTTTGTTTTTTAATTACCCTAGTTATAAGCTTTTTTTTGCCCAAATTAGCATTTGGATTTTTTTTAGGATATGGTCTTCATTTGATTGCTGATAGTTTTACTAAAATGGGAATAACTCCTTTTTGGCCTTATTCTAAGGTTGCTAAAGGATTGCTACCTGTTGGAGGAGTTATTGAAAGAGGAATTTTTTTTACTTTTGCTTTAATTGATATAATGCTTATTTTAGTTAAGCTAGTCTGATGATTTCTTTACAAAAGAACTATACGAGTAAAAGAATATTTATATACTATTGTTTAGAATTAGATTTATGGTTAGCGAGTCTAAGAAAAAAGAGCAGGAAGAACATAAGTTAACTGATTTGCCAGGAGTAGGACCTGCTGCTATTGCAAAGCTCGAAGCTGCTGGGATTTTTGATTTAATGGGTATTGCAGTACTTTCTCCAAGTATTTTATCAGAAACAGCTGGATTAGGTGAAGCTGTTGCAAGAAAAGCTATCCAAGCTGCAAGAAATATGCTTGATTTAGGTTTTATGGATGCATCTGAATTTGCGAAGAAAAGAGGAGATATTGATTATATTACTACAGGAAGTAAAAATATTGATAATCTTCTAGGAGGAAAGGGAGTTGAAAGCAAGGCAATAACAGAAGTGTTTGGAGCTTATGGAAGCGGGAAGACTCAACTAGCTCTTTCACTTTCTGTTAATGTTCAGCTTCCTAAAGAAAAAGGAGGATCTAATGGAAAAGCTGCTTATATTGATACAGAAGGAACTTTTAGGCCTGAAAGAGTTAAACAATATGCAGAAGGAATTGGAGCAAATCCTGAAAAAGTTTTAAAAAATATTTTTGTTGCGAGAGCTTTTAATAGCGATCATCAAATTTTATTAGTAGATAAGATAAGTGAAATGATAAAAAATGGAGAATCTATTAAATTAGTTATTATAGATTCTTTAACAGCTCATTTTAGAGCAGAATATTCTGGCCGAGGTCAACTTGCAGACAGGCAACAAAGATTAAATAGATATCTTCATGACTTAATGAAATTAGCTGAGCAAAGAAATCTAGCTGTTTTTGTTACAAATCAAGTTATGACAAATCCAGCAATGATGTTTGGAGATCCAACTATTCCTGTTGGTGGGAATATTCTAGGACATGCTTCAACTTATAGATTATATTTAAGAAGAGGAAAAAAAGACACCAGAGTTGCAAAGTTAATTGATTCCCCAAATCTTCCAGATAATGAAACTGTTTTCATGGTTACAGCTAATGGCTTAAAAGATGTTGAGCTTAAACCTAAAGAGGAAGAATAAAAGTTTATAAACTTTAAACTACAAAAATAATTATGTTTTTAGTTAGAAATATATTTCATGCAAAGTCTGGAAAGGCAAAGGCATTAGTTGAGATATTTAAAAAAGCTGCTCCTCACTTAGAAGCAAATGGAATTGTTAAAAACACACGAATTTTAACTGATGGTGTTGCTGGTTTTTGGACTGTAATACTTGAAAGTGAGGTTGAAGATCTTAATAATTATTTAGATATGGCTAAAATTGTAAGTAGTAATAAAGAATTTGGTGATCTAATGGCCGGTTATATTGATCTTGTAAATGGCGGATATCGGGAAGTTTTTAGGATTGAATAGATTTTAATTTTTAGTGCGATTTTGTATATAATAAATTATTGAATTGACTACTAAAACAAAACCGAACATTACTAAATAAATAAAAAAATACGTTAATGCATATTCTCGAGCATATTTTGGAACAATGGAGAGATATATAAGGAAAGATATAACTAAGGCAATTGGATAAATTAAATTTTCTAAAAATGGTTTTCTTTTAACTTGGTTATAAATTGGTTTTATTATGCTTATTAAAACTAAAAGTAAATAACCATAAGTTGCTAAATAACTAATATGACCTATAATGAAAGCATAACTTCCTTCCTCAAATAAATTCATACTGGATGCTAAAAATACTATGATAACTGGACTTAATATGATAATTAATAATCCAATATATATAAAAAACAATATTTTTTCTGAATTTTCCATTTTATATTAAGGATTATTGATTTAAAAACTTAATGATCTAAATATTTTTATAGCTATTTGTTTGAATTAATTTATGGAAATTATTGCTGA
>CAYHYE010000019.1:0-12541 GCA_964360755.1 Candidatus Woesearchaeota archaeon | reverse complement strand
TCTTTTATTTTATATATATTAAATATAAAAAAAGAAGCAAATAAAAGAAGTGCAGCAATTAAAAAAATAATGCTATTCCCATATTTTGATGATAAATATCCTGCTATTAAAGGTCCGATAATCCACGCACTATTTGTAAAAGTATATATTAAGCCTTCATTTTCAGATAATTTACTTTTCCTTGATTTATCTTTTATAATTAAGCCGAAACAAGTAAGCCTTATTGTGTAAATCATTGTCATTATTATTGCTATAATTAGAAAAATTCCGAAAGATTCTGTAAAAGAGAATACTATATAGGTTATTGCTGTTAAGATTAGCGATATTAAAAATAGTTTAGATTTACTTAAACGTTCAATTAACGGAATAAATAAAAAATAAGAGATTATTCCTATAAGTGTTAAAAAAGCTGATATTAATCCTACCTTTGAAATATCATTTAAGAAACTATCTAAATAAACTGCCCAAATAGTTGTTATTAGTGATGCAGATAAAGCTCCTAACATTCCTATTAATCCTAGTTTTGCAATTCCGCTAAAATGCATCTCTCCATGATATTTTCTTATTAAAATGCTCATTTTACCTCTATTTTATATTCATAATACTTGTCAAATGGAATATTTAATCTTTCAGTTTTTTTTATTGAAAGATTTTCCATAATTTTTTTAAATAATCTTATTGAATTTCCATGAGAGCTTATTGCTACATTAACTTTTTCTTTTTTTATAAATTTTTTTAAATATATTATAAAACTTTTAACTCTTTTTTCAACATCAGCAAAACTTTCTCCTTTTGGAGGACGTGTATAAAAATCTCTGTGCCATTTTTTAAATTGTTCTTTACCATATAAATTTATTATTTTTTTGTGATGGTGCCCTTCTAATTTTCCATAATTTCGTTCAATCATTCTATTATCTTCAATAATTTTCTTGCATTCAGGATGAAATTTTAAAACTTCTTTTAAAGTTTGTTTTGACCTTGATAATTTAGTTTTAAAAGCAACTTGGATTTTTTTATTTTTTAGTTTTTTAGCAATTATTTTTGCTTGTTTCACTCCTTCTAAAGTTAATTTAGAGTCTTTCCATCCTGTAAAAATATGATCTTCATTATAATAAGTTTCTCCATGTCTAAATAAATAAACATAATACACCCCTTTTTTCATAATTTAATATAGAATAATGAATTTATAAATCTGATTTATACTATTTTAATCCAACTATTTTTTTGATTGTGTTGTGAGTAGTTTTATAATCTAAACTTAATCTATAGACACTTTTTCCTTTCTTAAATTCACTTTTAATATCCTTTTTTGTTTCTAGATCGATATTGCTTCTTCGAGTTGGATGTTTTTTAAATCTTCCTTTTATTGCTCTTAATCTTGAATATATAGTTGTTGGGCTACAACTCAGTATCTTTGCTATCTCTCTACCAGATTTATTTTCTTCTTGATATAATCTTAAGATTTCATTATCAGGTAGATCTGATTTATTTTTTTCATTTGAATATATTTTATAACCTCTTTCTCTTAGAATCCTCCCAACAACATACCTATTTACCTTAAATTCTTTTGCTACTCTTTTTACAGATTTGTACTGCTTATATTTTGAGCAAACATCATCTTCATCTATATCTGTTCTATAATGAGTTCTTTCTTTTTTGCCTGCTTTTTCTAAAATTTCATTTATTTTTTTTATATGAACATACCCTATCAATCTTCTACTAATTTCTGATTTAGAAATTCCTTGATTATATAAGGAGATAACTTGCTCTTCATCTATGTGTAATTCTTTTCTTCCTATTTTAATTCCTCCTTGTTTTAATCTATTAAGAATTGTAGTCTCTCCAGTATTGTATAATCTAGCTATTTCTTTATTATTAATTCCTTCATTGTGTAATCTAACAATCTCTTCAACAGTGATGTCTTTTCTAGTAAAGGTGTCTCTAGCATCATATTCATAACCGTACTTTTGCATTTGGTATTTTATTGTATTGTAACTACAACCATAAATTTCAGCAATTTGTCTTATGGTGTTACCTTTCCTGTTTAGCGATAGTACGACTTCTGGATCTATATATGAAAACTTGCTATCTCTAGTTTCTTTTGTTTCACTAATCTTTTTTTCAAGATTTTTTTTCATGACTAATAATTTCTTCTAACTTAGCATATAATTTTTTTGTCCAATAGTCAAAACGCCCCCTTGCTTTTTTTGAGGAATATGGGTAATCTCTTTCTAAAGCAGTAGTTAGTTTAGTAGGGACTTCCCTAATATATTCAATTACATTATCTATATTCCTATCTGGATTACGCATATCTTTAATACTTTTTACTTTATTTTTTTCCTTCCTCCTTTCTTTAACTGCTTCTCTGGCTCTTTCTGTTTTTTTAAGTTGTTCATAATATGTAATCATAGTCTCTTTTAATATTTGAATACCAAATTCAAATATTTGTTTATATTGATTTTTTCCTAAAGAAGAATAATCTTCCCATAGAACTTTCATAGCTAATTCTATTTTTTTTCTTTCTGGAAGATTGGATTCATAAATTGATGAACAGGCTTTAATTATTTCAAGAAGAGCTGGTTCAGAATACCCCTTTTCTTCGATCATTTTTTCCATTTCCATAAATAGAGATTTTGAATATTTATTTGCTCTAGCTAAACAAACTAGTTCTTTAAGAGTATATTTATTAACCTTATCAAAAATCCTATTTGGTAGAGTTAATATGCTTAAGTAATATCTAACTTTATTTTCTGAGTCTCCCATTATTTCAGCAAATTGTGCGACTCCTAATCCGCTAACTTTTAATCCAACATTATATGCTCTAGCTAATTCAATAGGATTCAAATCTTTTCTATCCTTATTTTCAGAAAGAGCGATCATTGCCATATCTGCGTCACTTATTTCTCTATGTTCAATTTCAACTTCAGAAATCCCTGCTTTTTCCAGAGCTCTTAATCTTCTACTTCCAAAAGCTAGTTGATAATTTTCATTATTTTTTCTTACAATAAATTGATTGTGTAACCCATATTTTTTTAAACTTGCTACTAATCCTGTTAAATCTCCATAATCTTGTCTTGTATTAAATGGATTATTATTAATTTGTGATATTTGAACTTTCATCTAAGTCTCCCCAGTTATAAGGTGACATAATTCTTTATATTTAAAGATTATTATTGTTTTTGAGAGCTATTTAAAAAGCTTTTTAAATACATGAAAATTGTTTATTAGATGGATAAATCAGAATTTATTCTTAATGCTTTGGCAATACCAATTTGCTAAATAGAATTCTTAATTCTTTTTATAAATTATATATAAGATTAATTTAAAATGACTAAAAATATGGACAAGGAAAAAATTGCAAGGAAAAATGTACTTAGGGATAGCCAAGAAATTGATGGAATTGCAATTAAAGGTCATGATTTTAATCAAGGTGTTGATTATAATAAAATAATTGAAAGTTTAAAAAGCACTGGCTTTCAGGCAAGTCATCTTTCTAAAGCTGTTGAAATTGCGAAAAAAATGCTGAGCGAGGAGGCTTTTATTTTTTTAGGATATACATCGAACATGGTTAGTTCTGGATTAAGAGATATTTTTAGATATTTAGTTGAGCATAAAAAAGTCAATGTTATTATCACAACAGCTGGTGGTGTTGAAGAAGACATTATAAAATGTTTAGGAGATTTTATTCTAGGAGATTTTAATGCTTCTGGAAAAGAATTAAGAGAAAAAGGAATAAATAGAATAGGAAATATTTTTGTTCCAAATTCTAGATATGTTAAATTTGAAGAATTTGTTCAGCCTATTTTAGGGAAAATTTATCAAGAGCAGAAAAAAACAGGCAGTATTATTAGCCCTTCAGAAATTATATGGAAATTAGGAGAGAAAATTAATAATAAAAAAAGTATCTGCTATTGGGCTTGGAAAAACAAGATAAAAATTTACTGCCCTGTAATAGGAGATGGTGCTTTAGGAGATAATATTTATTTTTTTAAGCATAAGCATGAAGATTTTAAAATTGACCTTACTAATGATATAAAAGAATTAAATGATACAACAATTGGATTGAAAAAATCAGGAGTTATAATTTTAGGATCAGGAGTTGTTAAGCATTCAATTTTAAATGCAAATATGTTTAGAAATGGAGCTGATTACGCAGTTTATATAAATACTTCTGCAGAATTTGATGGAAGTGATGCAGGAGCTATGCCTGATGAAGCTGTTTCATGGGGGAAAATTCTTTCTTCAGCTGAAAGTGTAAAAGTTTTTGGCGATGCAACTATTTTATTTCCAATTTTAGTTGCAGAAAGCTTTGTAAATAGTCAGGTTTAAATACGTTAATTTCTAGCATATTAATTATGATAGAGATTAGTGATTCGAGCTTTAATAAAGAAGTGATTAAAAAATCTGTAAGTATTCCTCTTGTTGTAGATTTTTGGGCTAGTTGGTGTGCACCATGTAGGATAATCAGTCCAATTTTGGAAAGGATCGAAAGGGATTATAAAGGCAAATTTATTTTGGCTAAATTAAATGTTGAAGATAATATGGAAAGAGCTAATGAATATAAAATTATGAGTATTCCTAATGTAAAAATGTTCAAAAATGGAAAAATCGTCGATGAATTTGTTGGTGCTATTCCAGAATCACAAATAAAAAACTGGCTGAATAAAAATATTCCTAATTAAGATTTTTGATAAAATTGTTGAAAGGAATAAATTTATAAATAAGCGTTACTAAATTGTTTTAATTAAATGATAAAAATGATTTGTTATAAACTTTTCAAGAAATGACTAATACTTCTTCTATTGGTAAATCTATTCTAAATATTAAAGTTAAAAATAAAATTTCTAATGTTGTTATAGGTAATAGAGTTCCATATGAGTATTTTATAGTAAAAGGTTCTGGAGAATCTGATTTTGGATATCATCCTGGAGCTTATGATCTTGCCTTGGAAAAAGCAGGGAAGATTCATAATTTTAATCATATAAGTTATTCTTCAATACTTCCACAAACTGCTGTTAAAATAGATTCAGTTCCTGAGAATTATGATCATGGAGCTGTTATGGAGTCTATTATGGCAGAGGCTGGTGAAGGAATTAGTTATCCTAAGAGGCTTACTGCTGGTTTAGTTATTACAAAGGTTTTTAAAAATGGAGAGTATATTGGTGGGTTAGTTGCAGAATATAGTGGTATAGCTTTAAAAGAAGATTGTAAAAAATTTCTTAAAGATAATATGGACTCTATGGTTGAAAGACGTTATGGAAATGATGTCGAGACAAAAGATGAATTTTTTATTGAAAGCATAGAACCAAAGTCAAAATACGCATGTGCTCTTGTTGTTTTAGGTTTTGTTAGTTATAAATACCCTATTTTAGGAATTTCTAAGGAATAGTACAATATTATAATTCGAAAAGATTTATAAATCAATTCTCATAGAATTTTATATGAAACGTTCATCAAGAAGGTGGAAAAAAAAGCGCCAGATGAGATGGAAATGGCAAAGAAAGAAAATTCGTAAGGCTAAAAGAAATAGAAGGTTAAAAAGGGAAAGAGCCATATAACTAATTCTTATTTTAGACTATAGTAATCTTTTTAATGGGATTAGTTTTTGAAAATATATGGATGATCAAGAGAGTGATATTTGGACAGAAAAATACCGTCCAAAAAAATTTGAGGAAGTTGTTGGCCAGCAGGATATTGTTAAGAGGGTTAAATCACTTACTAATGCTTTAAATATTCCCCATTTATTATTTGCAGGACCTCCAGGAGTTGGAAAATCTACACTAGCTTTAATTGTTGTAAGGGAGTTATTTGGTAATAATTGGAGAGAGAATTATTTAGAATTAAATGCTTCTGATGAGAGAGGTATAGATGTTGTAAGACAAAAAGTAAAAGATTTTGCCAGAACAAAAGCAATTGCAGAAGTTCCTTTTAAAGTTATTTTTTTAGATGAAGCAGATGCTTTGACAAATGAAGCCCAAAACGCTTTAAGAAGAACTATGGAAAATTACACTTCCAATTGCAGATTTATTTTAAATTGTAATTATTCTTCTAAAATTATTGATCCTATACAATCTAGGTGTGCTATTTTTCGCTTTAGGATTTTGGAAAAAAAAGATATAGAAAAAATAATTAGAAAAATAACTGAAAATGAAAAACTTCAGATTGATGATAAAGCTATTGAAACTTTATTTGAAGTAAGCGAAGGCGATTGTAGAAGAGTTATTAATTTATTACAAACAACTGCTTCTATTAGCAATGTTATAACTTCAAATTTAATAGATGTTATAGTTCCAGCTGCTAAGCCTAGTGATGTTAGAGTTGTTTTAGAATATGCATTATCAGGAGATTTTAGAAATGCTAGAGAAAAGCTTTTAGATATTATGCTAAGAGAAAGTATATCTGGAAGTGATATTATTAAAGCCATACAAAAAGAAATCTGGAATTTAAGTATAGAACCTGAATTAAAAGTAAAACTTACAGAATATACTGGAGAGATAGAATTTCGCTTAGTAGAAGGGAGCGATGAATTTGTTCAACTAGAGTCTTTGCTTGCTAGTTTTATTATGGCTGGAATGGGAAAATCATAATATGGTTGATAAAATTAATTACTTAGCTGAGAAATATCGCCCGATTAAATTTAAAGATTTCAAAGGGCATGATCGTGTAATATCAGAAGTTAAAAATTTTTTTCAATATTTTCCAAATAATAAGAAAGCAGTTTTGTTATATGGTCCATCAGGAATTGGGAAAACAAGTTTGGCACGTGCAATGAAAAGTGAGTTTAATTTAGAAATATTTGAGTTGAATGCATCTGATTTTAGAAATAAAGAGCAGTTGGAGGCTAGATTAAAACATGCATCTGAGCAGGCAAGTTTATTTGCTAAAGGAAAAATACTTTTAGTTGATGAAGTAGATGGACTTTCTAGCACTAAGGATAAAGGTGGTTTATCTGAACTTATTTCATTAATTGATTCAACTCAGTTTCCTATTATAATTACTGCAAATAATATTTGGGATGCTAAATTTGGAACTTTGAGGACTAAATGCAAGCTTATTTCTTTGAAAGAACTGGATTATAAAAGTATTTTTTTAATTTTGCAAGAAATTGTTTCTAAAGAAAAATTAAATGTGGATAATCAAGTTCTTATTTCAATTGCTGTTCGATGCAAAGGCGATGTTAGGGCAGCTATAAATGATTTACATGTGCTTTCATCAAGTGAAGATTCAAAAAGTAATTATTTATCTATTGATGAAAGAAATAAAGAAATTGATATTTTTAATGCTTTAAAATTTATTTTTAAGGATATGTTTAGAGAAGATACATTATCTCTTTATGATAGGGTTGATTTGCCATTGGATAAGATTTTTTTATGGTTAGAGGAGAATATTCCTTACGAATATTCAAAAGAAGAACTTTTTAGAGCTTATGAAGTTTTATCTATGGCAGATGTTTTTAGGGGTAGGATTCAAAGACAGAGGTATTGGAGATTTTTGGTTTATCAAAATATTTTATTAAGTGCAGGAATTGTTCTTTCGAAAAAATCTCCCAAAGGCGGGTTTACAAAATATCAAAAACCATCTAGAATATTAAAAATCTGGATTTCTAATGAACAAAATAAGAATAAAAATACTATTGTTGCTAAATATGCAAGAAAAATTCATTGTTCTAAAAAAAAGGCTATGAAGGAATTTCATTTGATAAAACATATATTAAAAAATGATAAATTACAGGCTAAATTAAATTTAAGCGAGCAGGAAATTGATTATATTAATAAATTAAAATAAAGCATTATAATATTTTGATAGATTTTAAATAGTTTAATTTCTTTTTTTATTTATGGCTTACGATATAATTATTGGCAGAGATGAGAATGATAAAAAATTATTTGGTAATGAAGGTTTAATAAATTTAGGAAAGGGTTATGTGAAAATGAATCAATATACCAGTCTTTCAAATAATATTTTTATGGATGTAGCTAGAAGCCATGTTATTTTGATTTCTGGAAAGAGAGGAAGTGGAAAGAGCTATTCTTTAGGAGTTATTGCAGAAGAAATTTCAAATTTACCATTAGAAGTTAAAAGAAATATAGCTCCATTAATTTTTGATACTATGGGAATTTTTTGGACTATGAAATATAAGAATGAAAAAGATAGAGAACTTTTATCTGAATGGAATTTGGAACCAAAGAAACTTCCTATAAGAATTTTTGTGCCTTACGGATATTTTGATGATTATTTACATAAAGGAATTCCAGTAGATGCTCCATTTGCCATAAAGGTTTCAGAAATCACTGCTGAAGATTGGATTTTATTGTTTGGGTTAGATATGATCAATCCTGTTGCAGTTATTATCGAAAGAGTTATTTATTCATTAAAAGACAATATTGATTTTGATATTTATGATATTATTGAGGTAATAAAAAAATCTGATGTTTCTTCTATACAAGAAAAAAATGCAGCTATTGGACTTTTTGAAGCAGCTTTGACTTGGAATGTTTTTTCAGATAAAAATTCTCCAGCTAGTGAAATTAGTGATTTATTAAAGGCAGGTGAGACAAGTATTATTGATTTAAGCCCATATAATTCTATTGGAAATTTTAATGTTAGGGCTTTGATTATTGGTTTAGTTTCTAGAAAAATATTTAATGAGAGAATGGAATTTAGAAAGGCTGAAGAGATTGAGGCTATTAGGCAAGGCGGGGATTATTTAAATTATAATATTAGAAGAAAGAGGCCTTTAGTTTGGATTTTTCTTGATGAAGTTCACGAATTTTTACCTAAAGAAGGCAAGACTTCTGCTAGTGACGCTTTAATTCAATTGCTTAGGGAAGGAAGACAGCCAGGAATTTCTTTAGTGTTTGCAACTCAACAACCAGGAAAAATTCATCATGATGTTATGACTCAAAGCGATATTGTTATTTCTCATAAACTAACTGCTAAGCAAGATATTTATGCTTTAAATGAAATTATGCAAACTTATTTTTTAGAAGATATTAGGAAATATATAGATGACCTTCCAAGTTTAAAGGGGAGTGCTATTATTTTAGATGATAATTCTGAAAGAATTTATTCTATGAAAATTAGGCCAAGATTTACATGGCATGGTGGAGAAGCTCCCACAGCTGTAAAAATTAAAAAAGGGCTCAATTAAAAGCTGTCTTTAAATTTTTTGGAATTTGTCTTTTTATTATTGGTGGGATTTTTATTATTTTTATGATGAAAAGAAATAGGATTTTCTAATTTAAAATTAATTTAAAATTATGATATAATATTTTTTGATATAATATTTTTTATTCCCCAAAGTAATAATAAATATCCTATTATTTGAACTAAAATTGGAATTACATATATAATTAAAAACCAAATTAATGGACCTATTCTTTTTTTGTCTTCTTTATCTTCTATAATCCTATTAATTTCATATTGCAAATATAATAAATTAAATATTAATGTATAAAACCATGATAATTTTACTTTTGTTCCTTTGTTTATTAAAGCTTGATTTAGTATTTTTCTTGTGTTAAATCCAAGTATAAGAAGTAATATTAAATTAATTAAAGAAAGTGAGAAAATTAATATAAATAAAATTGTAAATTCTATTGGGACATCTTTAAAGTCAATGTTTTTTATATTCTCTTTATTTATTATATTTTGATCTGAAGTTATTGCAATTATTTGTAATAATATCACAGACACAAGCATTATTAAATAAATTATTAGACTAAATATTGCAAGACCTTTCTTTGATTTTTTTTGAGTTTTTAAATTATTTAATTCAGAAGATCTTTTTATATACCAAATGCTATTATAAATTCCTAAAGTTATGATTGATAATATTATTAATATTATCACACTCTTTTTCTTTGGAATATACATTGACGATTCGTTAAAGTTATTATACATATTATTTATTATATACTTTAAATGATATAGTTATATAAATCTTTCTTGCTCTTTTATTCTTTCTATATCTTTTAGAACTACAATAGATTTTTCAACTCCTAAAACTCTTTCAAAATCTTCTTTTTTTGATTCAAGTATTTTTGGAAGATCGCCGATTTCTTTTATAAGAGTTGCAACTTCTTTTTCAGATAGGTTTGTTTTTGAAAGTAATCTCCAGCCTTTTATTAATTCTATATTATTATTTTCATCTTGAGCTAAGGCTAATATAATATTCTCATTATCTAAGAGCTCTTCATAAGAGAGATTTTCTAAAAGATTATTTGATTTTTTTAAATTAAGCTTTGTATATTCTTTTATTACAAGATCTGTTTCTTTGTCAACTCCTTTTATTAACTCTTTAATTCTTGACTTTAAAACTCCTGCTTCATTTCCAAGTTCTATTAAAGTTCTTTCTTGAGATTCAAGAATTTTCTGCATAACTTTTCCTCTTTGAATTACTTTTGATGCTTGTATTATATTTAAGTCATTTTTTATTTCTAGGGCATTAAGTTTTTCGACATTGGTATCGAATAATTCACGTTGTTTTTCAAGAACTTGTAAGGTTTCAGTTGTTCTTCTTAATATTTCTGATTTGTCTTTTAAATGATATTTTAAATCTTTATAATAAAGATTTATCTGATTTTTTCTTTCAGATATCGCAATTGCTAATGTTCCTGTCATTTTTGCAGTTCTTTCAGCTGATTTATGTCTTGTGCCTGTTTCTTGAGAGGGTATTTTGCTGTCAGGAACAAGCATGATATTTACATATACAATTCTTTTTAAATCTCTTGAAATAACTATTGCTCCGTCCATTTTAGCAAGTTCTATAAGTTTTTGTGGAGTGTATCTAGCATTAATTTTAAAGCCCCCTTCTAAAATATTATTGACAAAATCATTTTCTATTACAATTAATCCTCCTTTTTTTGCATCCACAATTCCATCAATTCCTGTTCTTAATGATGTTCCTGGTGCAACAAGCTTTAATATGTTAAGAAATTCCTCTTTTGTTGCAGATTCATTATTTTTTATTTCAACAATAGTAGTTTGCCTTTCTTTTTTCTCTATCACCTCTTCGTTTACCATGTTATCTTAAGATTTTGTTATATTTATAGTTTTTTAAATTTTTCTTAAAATGATTTAACTTATATAAAGTAGGATTTATAAATTAGTGTTTTCACTATATGGTAAATTAAAAAGAAAAATGGTGTTTTTAAACGAAATTGGCTATAATATATTTTTGATATTGCATATAATTTCTGTTGTTGCAGGTCTTGGGGCTGTGACAGTAACTGATTATTTGCATCTCACTGGAATAAGGCATAGAAATCTTGAAATGAAGCTAATTCCTATTTATCCTTTGCTTGGAAAATTTATTATTTATACAGTATTTTTTATTGTTTTAACAGGAACTGTTTTAGTTTTTAACAAACCTTCATTAATTAGTTCTCATCTTTTTCAGCTGAAAATATTTTTATTTTTTATAATAATTGCGAATGGAGTTGTTTTGCATAAAAAAGTTGCTAAAGCATTAGATAGATGTATTATTGATAACACTACAAAACATTGTACAAATCAAGTATTTTTTATTTCAGCTTTATGCGGGAGCATTTCAATTGTTACATGGTATTCTATTTTAATTCTATCAATGACAAAAACTTATGGATATAGTGTTTTGAATTTCATTAGTTTTTATATTCCTACTATTTTGCTGATTTTTGTTATTGCTTTTTACACTGAAAAATATAGGCTAAGCAAATGTAGGAAAAAGAAGTGATAGATTTATAAAGTAAAATGATTTAAATAATTTTATTATTAAAAAGAGAGGTTGAATCATCTTGAAAGAAAAAAACAAAGGGCTGAAGTATTTAACTTTTTTATTTATCTTTATGTTTGTTAATAGTTTTTTTTCTATTAATGTTTATGCGCAGGAGCTTGTTAAAGGAAGTGCTCCCATCAATACACCTGATGACTCTGGAAGTGATGATGAAGGTTCTGGGACTATTGATTGTGCCCTACTTTTCTGCCAAGAGGGATATAGTTGTGAACAAGGGGTTGGTTGTGTTCTTAATGAGCCTGTTGTTTTTGATGTGGATGTTGCTGGAATAACTCCAGATAGTTTTTGGTATTTTTTTGATTTTGTGCATAGTCCAGAAGAATCAATTCATGAAGCTGGATTAATGGTACAATTAGGGAATTATGAAGCTGCAAATGTCGCATTTGAGAATTTTGCTCAAGAAGTTGAGAGTCAACGGGCAAATGCAGAGGAAATTAATATTGATGGAGTTAGTATTGATAACATCCAGTCAGATCCGGAATTACAAAAGTTATATGAAATACAAGCAGATTTATTAAATTATGAGTTGTATATAGATTCTATTAATTCTATTTTAGCTGAACAGACTGATGATGCAGAAAGTGTTGTTGTGGAGGAAGTAATAAATACTGCGGAAGATGCGATTGCTTCTGTGGGAGTAGTTATTGAATCTAGAGCTAGTGAGGCAATTGAAGAGGCTGCTGAAGCAAGCAATGTTCCGTCTATTCAAGTTGATTTTGCATTTGAAGAAGGACTTCAAACAGTTGCAGAGCAAAGATATCCTGA
>CAYHYE010000018.1:0-12948 GCA_964360755.1 Candidatus Woesearchaeota archaeon | reverse complement strand
AGAAGAACATGGTTCTTTTTATAAGGGAAAAATCATAAGAAAACCGTAGGTGTTCTTATGTGGGAGGTAGGATTCGAACCTACGAAGACACTAAGTCACAGGATCTTAAGTCCTGCCCCTTTGACCACTCGGGAACTCCCACTTACAATTATGAAAATTAATCATCTTTTAAATCTTTTTAGAACTAGAAATTATCAATCTATATTTTCAATTATGTCATCCACTTTCTTAGTTACTTCTTGAATTATTTCTTGATCGCTTTTTTTAGGGTTTCTGGTCTTTTGTTTAAGTGCTTCAGCTACACCAGCAATAACAGCTCTTTTTATTTTAGAGGGTCTTTCATCAAAAAAATCTTCAACCATTGTTATAAGTAAAATTCTAGGTTTAAGAATTTAACTGTGTTATTTTCTATGATATTCTAGTACTCTATCTGAAAATCTACCTAAAAATATTCCTTCATTTCCACTGTTTTTTATATGTTGATCAAAAAAAGCAAGAGAAGCACTTATTATAACTCTTAATTTTTCAACATAATCGTCACATATAATACAATTAAGGTCAATAGGTTCAGAGTTGTTATTATAAATAAATTCAATAGTTGGGCATATAGGCCTGGCAATTAAACAGACATCTCTTGCAAAAGTTGCATGCCCAACATCTTTTAAATTTATAAATGAACTAGGACTAGGAGCTTCATTGTAAGCATTGAGTGTCTGCTGCTTAAATACATCTAAGTCTCCTGTTATCCACCTTGATGGTCCTTTTAACTCAGAGGCTTTTAAAATCGTGCTTATTGGAGACAAAAATAATTTTGGATAATCATATTCCTTTTCATTTGCTAATTCAAACATAGTATCTCCTCCAAGAGAATATCCAATCATCCCAATTTTTACATTTTCAGAATTCAAAAAATCAATTCCAGCTTCTATTGATTTTTCAAGTTCAATTTTTCTATAATAAAATAGATTCGGTAATATATTTATAATAGCTTCATCAACCACCTCAGAAAATAAACTATTAAAAAATAAATCAATTGTTTCTAAAAATGAAATATCATAATATTCAGGTATTTCTCTTATTAATTCTAGCATCCTTTCAGCATCTGGAATTATTCTTATGAGATTTTCAAGGGATAATATTTCATTTTCAGGTCTAAATAATAAATAATCATTATGTTCTGGAGCAACCACTAAATATTGATTTAATGCAAGCTCATTAATCAAGTCCCAATGATTTTTGGGCCCTACTCCGAATCCATGAGAAAAGATTATTGCTTTATCTGTAATATCGCCACCTTTATAGTAAAAATTAACTCCGAAATTTTTTGTTTCTCCGTTTAAATCATATCTTAACTGAACATAATCACTTATTATTCTTGGATCTGGGCAGCTGGTGATCATTGAAGCAGCAGTTAAAGCTACAGTACTTTCTAAAAACTTCCTTCTAGTCATCAAACCTCTTTTCATTGATCTAATATTTAAGGATAAGTTATAAAGATTTATGAGTTGGGAAATATTTATTACACAATTTAAAAAAATAGATTTAATAATACCATTTTCCTAATATTTTTATGAAGTCAGAAATTATTTTTTTACTTTCAAAAAATACAAAAATTAGTAAGGAAGAAATAGAAAAAACTTTAGAAATTCCTCCAAGTCCAAATATTGGCGATTATGCTTTTCCATGTTTTGTTCTTTCTAAGACTTTAAAAAAACCACCTGTTGAAATTGCTTTGGAACTTTCAAGAGAATTAAACAAAAAACTTCCAAAGGAAATTGAAAAGATTGAGAATAATGGTCCTTATATTAATTTTTTTATTAATAAAAAAATTTTAGTCAAAGAAGTTTTACCAAGGGCTTTAGAAAATTCTTATGGCAGAGGAAAACAAAAAGAAAAAATTTTGATTGAGCATACTTCAGTTAATCCTAATGCTTCCCCACATGTTGGTAGAACAAGAAACTCGATAATTGGAGATTCTATTGTAAGAATTCTGCGCTTTTTAGGGAATAAAGTTGAGATTCATTATTATGTTAATGACATATCAAAACAGGTAGCAATGTTGGCTTTAGTTTATAAGAAAGGCAATAAATTTAGTGATATGTTATCAAATTATATAGAAATATCAAAAAAAATAGAAAAAAATCCTGATTTAGAGAAAAAAGTTTTTAATCTTTTAGAAAAATTTGAATCTAAGGATAAAAAAACAATAGGGTTATTTAAAAAGATTGTTTCTACATGTATTGAAGGACAAAAAAAAATTTTTAATAAGTTAGACATTAATTTTGACAGCTTTGATTATGAATCAAGGTATATTGGTAAATCTTCACAAGATTTACTGAAGAAATTAGAAAAAACAGGAAAATTATTTACAGATAAAGAAGGCAGAATAGTTTTAGATCAATCTAAAACTGATTTAGTTGCAAAAATGAAATCTCCTGTTTTTGTATTGGCAAGAAGTAATGGCACCGGGTTATATGGGTTAAGGGATATTGCATATACAATTGAAAAAATGAAATTCGGTAGAAATATAATTGTTTTAGGTGAAGATCAAAAATTATATTTTAATCAAATTGCTGAAGCAATTAAACTTTTAGGTTATAAAGCTCCAGAGGTTGTGCATTATTCTTTTGTTTTGATTAAAGATGAAAATAAAAAAGCTAAGAAAATGTCAACTCGTAGGGGTGAGTTGGTTTTATTGGAGGAATTTTTTGATGAGGCACTAAAAAAAGCACAACAGGAAATAAAAAATCGTAAAACAAAAGGAGATCCTAAAAAAATTGCAATCGCAGCTATTAAATACTCAATGCTAAAAAATGATAATAATAAAAATATAATTTTCTCGTGGGAAAATTCGCTTAATTTCGAAGGAGATTCGGGACCTTACTTACAATATTCTTATGCACGTGCTAGCTCAATTATTAGAAAATCAAAAATTATAAGAAATAATTATATTATTCCAAATTTATCAAACTCAGAGACGAAATTATTTAAAAAAATTTCAGAATTTCCAGAAATTGTTAAAATTGTTGCAGAAAAATTAAATCCTAGCATTTTAGCTAATTACTCTTTTTCTTTAGCACAGAGCTTTAATGAATTCTATCATGAAAATAAAGTTATAGGTTCAAAAGAAGAAGCCTTTAGAATAAAATTGGTCGAAGCTTTTAGAAATACGTTGAGAAATTCTCTTTATTTATTAGGAATAGAAGTTATGGAAGAAATGTAAGGTTTATATACCTTAAATAACTAGTATAAATAAGTTAAAAAGAGGTAAGATGAAGGGTAAAAAAGATTTAACTAGGAATAGTAGAGTTCATAAACTACTTAGTTTTATTATTTGGTTGACTGGAATAATAGTTTCACTTTCAGTTGCTTTTGCAATGGTTAATGGAGTTATTGGATTGCCTTCATTGTTAGGGGGAGATAGTGTGGCAGTTATTGCAGGCTGGATTGTTGTAATAATAACTCTTTTAGGTGTAGTTCTTGCAATTGTAGATTATTTTAGTTAAAATGAAAGGAGGTAAAATGGCAAAAGGCAATAGTGGACTTAATATGCTTAGTGGTTGGGCTTTTTTAGTTGGTGTAGCTCTTGCAGTTGTCCTTGGGTTTCTTGGAGGAGCTTCAGGATACTGGATTTGGGTGCTAGTTTTAATAGGACTTGTTGTAGGTTTGCTTAATGTAGCTGGCAGAGAAGTAATGCCATTCTTGATGTCAGGAGCTGTACTTATAATTGCAAGTGCTTTTGGCTCAGAGTTAATGAGTAGCGTGCAATATTTGGGTTCAATATTCGACGCTTTACTTGCAGTTTTTGTTCCTGCAACAGTTGTTGTAGCTATAAAGAATGCTTTTATGTTAGCTAAGAATTAATTTTTAATTTTTTTCTTTTATTTTTTTCTTTATATTTATAATAATATTAAAAGGTGAAAAAGTAGAGAGTTGGAAAATCTGATAATCTATTTTTGAGCAAGAAATTAAAACTTTTTTATTTACCTCTTACAGGCTTGAAATCGCTCCATGCAAGATTAAATAAGTTTTCTAAAGACTGGGCGAAATAAGGAGTATTTATCCAAACACCAACGTCATAATTTGGATGAGTTGAAGCGTCATCTAATAACATAAACATTATATTTTTTCCATCAATAACAGAAAATCTAGAATTAAAATTTTTGGCATTTCTTACTTCAGCAACTTTTGAAAGTTTCTTAGCAACTTCTTCATTTTTTGATGTTATGGGAGCAGCAATTTTTATTTTAACTCCTCTTTTTTTAGCTTTTTCGAGAGAAGGCATTAAAGCTTCCATTTTTCTGTTAAGACCATCTTCAGTAGTAGCAAGAGTTATTGATTTTTCAGCACCATTAATTAACATATCTAAGTGGTTGTATAAATTGCTTCTCCCCCTCAAACTTCCAGACATATCACTAGGTTCAACGAATTTAACTCCTTGTGTGAATAAAGAATTAAGCTCTTCTAAAACTTCATCTTTTTTTAATTCATCCAGTCTTTTGTGTCTTTCATTTACATGTGTTACTAAATTTCTTTTAACTCTTTCAATTACTTCTTCAGGTTTTAAAGCAACAAATTTTATTGGCTTTCCAAGTTTCATTACAATGAATCCTTTTTTTTCTAATGATTCTAAAATATCATATGTTCTTGATCTTGGAACATCAGAAATACTGCTTAATTCTCCTGCAGTACTTATTCCACGAGAAAGTAGCGCAGTCCAAACTTTAACCTCATAAAGATTTAAATCAAATATTTTTCTTAACCTACTTAAAAACTCTTCTTTAACAATCATTTTATTTTTATAATCAATTAAACTAAAACTGCTATTTAAATCTTTTGTTATATTACCTCCTACAAATGACAAAGTTTTTTTCACTTTTTACTGAGAGTAAATAATAAATTGAAAATACTTCTTTGTTATATATATTACAACAATCATTTTATTTTTTAATAAATATATGAAAATTTTTTCCTTTTATTTCCATTTCCTCTTCTGTAAAATCTTTTAAATTACCAAGCTGAGGTATTTCAGTTTCGTCAAAAGTTATTAAAATTTTTTTTGCGTTTGTTCTTTCACTTATAAAATTTTCCTGAGAATTTAATAAAAGTAGATTAACTATATTTTTATTAGTTAAAATCCCTAAAGAAATTTCATGGTGTTTAAGTAACCCAATTTTTTTTCTTAATGCTTGTACTGCTCTTGCAATATTTCTTGCATAACCCTCTGCTTCAAGCTCCGGAGTTAGGGTTGTATCAAACTTAATAAAGAGTTCATTACCAGGACTTATTTCTAAATCTTTTACATTAAGTTGTTGTTTAATTAATTCTTTTAATTCTTTATCAATATTATTTCCAATAATAACCTCAGCTTTTTTTAAAGGCCATTTTAATCCAATTTTTAATTTATCTCTTTCTGCTAAGCCTTTTTCTATTATAAATAATAAATTTTCAAAATTTTTCTCTAATTCAATATTAATTTTATTTTTATCAAATTCAAGCCAATTACTTAAATGAACAGATTCTTCATTTACAATTTTTTTATTTTTAAGCTCCTGCCAGATTTTTTCAGTTATAAACGGAATTATTGGCGCAAGAAGTTTTAACAAACTAATTCTAATTTCATTTAATATTCCATAAGTTTCATCAGCCCTATCTCTTATTAATTTAATATAATTTCTGCTTAAATCTTCTACTAAAAACTTTTCAATTTTTTGTACAGCTTCTGGAAGATTAAAGTTATTATAATCTTTCGTTACTTCATTCATTAAAGAATAAAATTTAGATAAAATCCATTTATCTTCGATATTTGTCTTTAAATTTGTTTTTTGGAGCTGATTTATAAAAATATTTATGTTGCTTAAAGTTATGAACACTTTTTGGATTTCTTTGAATTCTTTTTCACTAAAGGCAAAATCATCTCCCTTTGATGTTTTGGCAAAATAATATCTTAAATAATCTCTACTGTATTTTTCAATAATTTCTTGTGGGGAGATTATATTTTCATGTGATTTGGACATTTTTTTCTTTCCTAAATCTAATATCATGCCGTGAACTAATATATTTTCAAACGGTTTTTTATTAAATCTTATAGTTGATAAAATAATCTGTCCATTCCACCACCCCCTTATTTGATCTTTTCCTTCAATATTTAATTCAGCAGGCCAGAATTTCTTGAATTCTTTTTTATCTTCCATAAACCCTAAAGCTGCCCAGCTTGAAACTCCTGAATCAAACCAAACATCAAGCACTTCTGGAACTCTAGTAAAACTTCCGCCACATTTGCAAACAAATTTTATTTCATCAATTTCAGGCTTATGAACTTCCTTAATTTTCTTTCCTGCTTTTTTTTCTAATTCTTTAATTGAACCTATAATTTCTTTTTTATCACATTTATTACATACCCATATTGGAAGAGGAGTTCCCCAATATCTATTTCTAGAGATTGGCCAGTCGCTAATTCCTTCTAACCATGCATTCATTCTCGCTTGCATATATTTTGGGTTCCAATTGACTTCCTGATTAAACTTTAAAAGTTGTTTATGTATATCTTCAATTTTAAAAAACCACTGTGGCTGTGAAATCATTAGCAAAGGAGATTTGCATCGCCAGCATAATGGATAATCATGGTAATATTTTTTCTTATAAACTAAAAACCCATCTTTTTCCAAGTCATTTAGTATTTCATGGTCTACTATACGCGCTTTTTTCCCAGAATATTTTCCTGTTTCTTCAGTTAAAATTCCATTTATTTCAACAGGTGAAATAACTGCTAAGCCCTCTTTTTTTCCAACTTCATAATCTTCTTTTCCATGTCCAGGAGCGCAATGAACTAATCCAGTTCCTTCTTCAGTTGTTACATATCTCGAAGATAAAACGACTTTATAGCAGTTTTCTTCTTTTAAATTCAGATTTAGATTTTTAGACAATGGATTTCGATATTTCCAATTTTTCATTTCCTTTCCTTTAAAAGTTTTTTTAACTGTAAATTCTTTTTTTAATTCTGTCATTAATTTAGAAACTAGCTCTTTTGCAACTATCCATTTTTCTCCATTTGATAACTCAATTTCTTGGTAATTAATATCAGGATTTGCCATAACTCCTGTATTTCCTGGAAGTGTCCATGGAGTTGTTGTCCAAATTATTAAAAATTTATTTTTTTCATTTAATAAAGGAAATTTTACAAATATTGATATATCATCTTGTTTTGCATATTCTATTTCATTAAATGCAACAGCTGTTTCGCATCTAGGACAGGCATGTATAGGGTATTTTCCTAGATATAAGAGCTTTCTTTCATGAGCTTTTTTGAAAGTTTCCCAAATAGTTTCTATATATTCATTTTTTAAAGTTATGTAAGGATTTTTCCAGTCCATCCAAACTCCAAGATTTTCAAATTCAGAATTCATTACATCAATGTACATTGTAGCATATTGTTTGCATTTTTCAACAAATTTTTTTATGCCATATTTTTCAATATCTTTTTTTGATCGAGAGTCGATTTCTTTTTCAACTTGAAATTCTATTGGCAGTCCATGTGTATCGTATCCAGGGCGGTCAAACACATTTTTTCCCTGAAGTCTTTGACTTCTCATAGCTACATCTTTTAAAATCTTGTTTAAGGCAGTGCCTATATGTATGTGACCTGTTGCATATGGTGGACCGTCCATAAAATAAAAAGGTTCACCATTTGAATTTTTTTTCACGGATTTTTCATATATCTTATTCTTAAGCCAAAATTCTAATATTTCTTTTTCAGCCTTGGCATTTTCATTCATGTTTTCCATTATATCATCAAGAAAATGTGTTTATTAAATCTTTTCTGAAGCAATATTATTACAAAGAAATTTTATAGCACATCTACTAAAACTCTAGCTATGACTTATTTATTAATTCTACAAGTTCTCTTAGTTTTTCAGCTCTTTCTGTCATTCCAGCTTTAAGAGCAACTTTAGCAGCATCACTATACCTTCCTGCCTTTTCATGATCTTCAATAACTCTTTGATACAATTTTTCAGCTTTTTCTGTCATTCCAGCTTTAAGAGCAACTTTGGTTGCAAGATCATACATTTCTGCCTTTTCATAAACTTCAACAGCTCTTTCTGTCATTCCAGCTTTAAGAGCAATTTTGGCTGCAAGATCATACATTTCTGCCTTTTCATAATCTTTAACAGCTCTTTCTATCATTCCAGCTCTAAGAGCAACTTTAGCAGCATCACTATACCATCCTGCCTTTTCATAATCTTTAATTGCACTATCAATCATTTGAGCAGGCAAATCAACTTTTCCAATTAGTCTAGAAATTGCTATATTTCTTGCTTCATTAGATCCTAAACTGGAGAGGATATCTTCTAAATTGCTCGGTTCAACTGTTTTTTTCATATTAGTATTTAAAATATGAGGTTTATAAATATTTCTATTTCATAACTACTATTTAGTTAATATGATTTTAAGAAGCAATATTTAAACTTTCTTTTTCATTATCACTTAGCTTAGAGGGAATAATTATACAATAAGGATGTTTAATTTTTTCACTATTTATATTTTCTAAAGTATCATAAAAAAACCTGCTTTTTATGCCAAGTTGTGAAGCAACAATTATTTTTTCAAAATTAAAATCGCATTTTTTTAACTGCTCTCTAACTTCATTAAAATTTAAACTTATATCAATTAGTAATAAAGTATGGGCGTATATTTTTTGATTTTCTTTTATAATTTCAATAAAACTTTTAGGCTCAAAATTTTTCTGCCATTTGGGCAAAGAAGCTGTTTTGCCAAATTTGTACAAACTTAATCCAGATTCAGCAACTGCATCAAAAATACTTCCTGCATAAAGTATTTTATATTTTACTTTATTTTTTTTACAAAAATTTATTAATGAAATGTGTGTTGTAGCACTTAAAGGCGAGCCATAAACTAAAAGAGCAACATCTTCGCTTTTTGCAATTTCAACAAGCTTCTCGCTTTCAACAAATTCCCGAGAAGCTTCAATTGTTTTTATTTTAAATTCTTTTTCAAGTTCTTTTTTGGTATAAGGAAACTCAACAGTATAGCTTTCTAAATAAATTTTTTTAATATTTGCACTTTTCAATATCTTTTTTCCATGCAATGAAATTCCCTTTAATTCCAATCCTAAGCCTATGATATATAATCCCATAAAAATAGGAAACTTGCAGGCTTTTTAATTCTTAGGTTTTTAAGAAGTTGCTTATTGCTCTAACTGTGTTTCTTGCTCTAATGGCTTTTGAATTTCTTCAAGTATTCTATTATATTCTATTATAATTTTTTCTCGTTTAGATTCCTGTCCACCAATTAGATTCCTCAAATCATTATTATGAACACTCTGCAAGGAATCATAACTATTCTCTCTTTGAACATATGGTATTCTTTCTTTTCTTGTTTCAACTACCAAGCCTTTATAAGAATCTGTTTTAAAAGCTGAAATATCTTGAGGATAATTATTTATTTTCCCTATATAATTTCCTCCGAGAACTGAAGCTGAAGCAATTATTGCACTTGCTGCTAAATAACGCAAAGCAGAATATGCTCTTTTAGTATTGTCGCCATCAAGACTATCAAGACTATCAACAAGACCACCACCAGCAGCACCACCAACACCAAAAGCAACAATACTAATAGCACCAGGAATAATTATTGCTGGTTCATATAATCCCATCATTATTAATCCGGCTCCTGAAACAGCTCCTACTGATGAATATGCAATTCTCTCTAAACTAGATAGTTCTGACTTTGTACTATATTCATTATGAGTATCTGTGTCTTTATTATCTATGTTTGTTTGATAACTATCTATAGTTCTTTGATTATCCATAGTTTTTGATAATAATGGTGCTTTATAAAATTTTCTATTTTGTAGTTATTATAAAGTTATAAATAAACTCTTAAATAACCTTTTGAAAAAGGTGTTTAATTATTTTTCGTATTAAGTCTTTATTTTGATTAATGTAATTTTCAGCATACTACCTTTTTGTAACATATATTACTTTTTTGTAACATATCTTTATAAATGTTTCAATTTTATGTAAAATTCCAATAAATGAGATTATAATTTATCTTGTAAAAATCTCACAAAGTTTCTTTTCAACTTCTTTTATTTTTTCTCGTTTGATTTTTCCAATTTTGTAAGCAATTGTTGAGCCTTCAGAAGTAGAAATAATTGAAAGCATTATAAAACTATCTTGTTTTAAGAAGCCAGTTTCAAAATCTTTTTTAGTTAGGGAAATCAAATCTTCATCTTCCCTTTTGACTGTTGTAATTTGTGCTAAAATAATATTTTGCCCCCTAAGCGTCGCAATAATTAAAGCAGGTCTTTTCTTAATTGTAGACAAATTTGTGTAAGGAAACGGTAAAACAACAACATCTCCTTTTACAAATCTTTCCATGCTTCTTCATCCTCTTTTGAAAGCCAATTTTTAGCTAAAACTTGTTCACTTGCAAGCATAGCTATTATAGCATCGCTCATTTTTTTCATTGGTCTTAATTCAACTCTATCTTTATAAACAGCTACACTTATTTTTGTCCCTTCCTTAAATCCTGCTTTGGTTCTCACTGATAATGGAATACTTATTTGTCCTTTGCTTGTTATTGTTGCTGTTCGTATTTCTTTTATTTCTTCTTGCATTTTAATTTACCTTACTTGTAAGAAAAGTAAGAAGTATTTAAGGTTTTTGGTCTAAAAACCTATACTTACTGCTAGAAATATTTTATTTCTTAATTTTTTCTTTCTTCTTCAAGACTTAAAAGATAATCTTCTAATTTTTTTTATGAAAGCTTATGCTCCTGCTGTATAAGCATAAACTCCCCAAAGTATTGCAATAGCTGCCCAGATGTAATCAGTCCACTTAGGCCATTTTAATAATGCTCCAAGTGCAATTAAAACACCAAGAAGAACTGGTCCTCCTGCAGCTAAATATGATTCCCAAGCCATTTTCCACCTCCTATATTTTAATAAGAATTATCCTTTATTAAAGCTTTCCTTGTTAATCAATGTGTAAATAAATAGTTTGATTTGATTAAGGTGTCTAAGATTTAATCTTATCCGCTTTTTGATTATTAAGATAGGCACTTTCTAATCCAAATTGTTTTCTCATGAAATCATAGGTTGCACCTTGTGGCCTTCCTGCTAATGGTGCTACAAAAGTTAAGAAAGCCGCTGCTGTTCCCATCTCTTTTATATCTGCTCCAGAAGCAGCCATGTATAGTACATATAAAGGAGTTTGTCCAGTAGCAAAAGTTAAAACATCTACAGCATATTTTTTTAACCAGTGACTCTGTCTTCTTACTTTAAATTTTTTCATCATCCAATCTCTAAAAATACCATAGGGTCTTCCAGTTATTGTATTTCCTACTGCAGCAGCTAATCTTGTTTTTCCAACTTCATCCCAATCCATTCCAGCAATAAATTTTTCATTTAAAGCATAAGATAAAGAAAAAACGTTCATAGCTATTGCATCCACTGAAAATTTATATAATTTATTACTAACTAGCTTCTTTGTTCTTTCTTCTCCAATTATTTTTTCCAATCTATTTATTAGTACCATAATGTAACTACTTTAAAGTTAAGTTTATAAATTTATCGTTTATAAACTATTTTCCCAGAATTAGTCAATTCCTATTAAACTGTTAAGTGTAATAATAATTTTGCTCTTTATTTATTTTCTAAAGATTCAACTTTTTGAACAAGATAAGTAGTTTCTGCTCTCCAAGGATACACTACAAGATCCTGTTTATATATGATCTTAACTCTTTTTCCTTCTTCCATCAATTTTATTAAATCAGAATATAATTTTTCAGTATCTTCTCCTCTTGAAGCAGTTTTATCTATGCTGAAGTTCCACACTCCAGCACCGGTGTAAGATCCTGTACTTGTTCTCCCTTCTAGAGAAAGCTGCCCTTCTTTTGTTTTCCAAATTAAACCTATTTCAGAAAGCTTATTAATAACTCCTACTCTTTGACCTTCAGAATATTCAATATTATTGCCAACTACTTGACAGCCCCCATAAGTTAATACTCCTGCAAGAATTAAACTCCTCATCCATCTACTTAAAAACTGTACCATACCCAAAGTACCATGATAAGGAAAATCATTTCCTTTCATTTTTGCCTTCGCTCTATCCAGGTTGTCGGCATCTTCAAAAGTTGGAAACCATCTCTGTCTGAATGTGAATTTTTTCTTTTCCATGAAAAATGTAGATAATGGCAGTATTTAAATATTTCAGTTATGTAACTACTTTAAAATTATGTTAAATATTTAAGGTCCCTTTTCCTATTATTATTTCTTTATTTATTCTTTTTATCTTTCTTTAATATTGTTCTTAAAGAAAATAAGTGCAGAAGAATAGCTAAAGGCACTGCAAATAAAGGAACTAAAACTAAAGGTATTAATGAAAGTTGTTCTGTTGAAGGAGTTAATGGAACAAACTGAACAGGTCTTGGAAATCCTACAAAACCTATGCCAATAGCTAATGCTAAATCAATTATTCCGAGAATATTCCAGACTACTGCTAATTTTTTTGAATATGGCTTTTTTAAATAATAGAGCAGTGCAACAATTGGTGCTGAGAAACCAATAATCATATCTCCAATTCCTGCTGAATAAGCAAATGCTGCAGGCAGGAGTCCTTGATGGTAAAGAGCTATAAATTCATATCCTACGATTCTATAGAATTGAACTAGAATAATCCAATGCTGAGGAATTAAATCTGTAACACTTCGTATTTTTTGAGAAAAATAAACTCTTCTTAATATTTCAAAAATAATAAGAAAACCAATAAGTATGCCTGGGGCAAATAATGGATTTCTCGAGAAAAAACCATTCCTACCTAAAAAATAAACTAGGCTATACCAAAAAACTAATCCTGTCAAAGTTAAAATAGAAAATTTCCACCTTTCTTCTTTTGTTAGTTTTGTATATGATAAAGTTTTGTGAAT
>CAYHYE010000017.1:0-13163 GCA_964360755.1 Candidatus Woesearchaeota archaeon | reverse complement strand
CCTCTAAGTAATTAGAGAAGGTTGTAACCGTAGGGTCGGAGGTTCGAGTCCTCCCCGAGACGTTTTCATAATCTTTAAATAACTCTTTTCATTAAGTTATTTATGGAGTTTAATAAATTAGTAAATTCAAGAAGATCTGTAAGAAGATTTAAGTCTAAAAAACCTGATTGGAGGGATTTAATAGATGCAATCAATTATGCTTCAAAAATTCCTTATGCTGGAAATATCCAAAATATAAAATTTATTTTGATAAATGATAAGAAGACTATAAATGAAATAACTAAATATTGCCAGCAAGATTTTATCTTACAAGCCAGTTATATTATTGTAATTACAGCTGATCCTACTGACTTAGTTAGAAGTTACGATGAGTTAGGAGAAAAATATAATTTAGAACAAGGTGGAGCTGCAACTCAACAACTACTTTTAAAAGTAGTTGATTTGGGTTTAGACGGCTGTTGGATAGGAGCTTTTGATGAAGAAGCTATTAAAAGAATTTTAAAAATTCCTAAAGAAGTTAGAGTAAGTTCAATTGTTCCTGTTGGATATGCAATGCCTGGAGAAAGAACTATTAAGAAAAGTTTAATTTTAAATCTAGATAAAATTTTAAGATTTAATGATTACAAACAAAAGTTTATGAAGCCTAGAGATGAGCCAGAGGCTTTTTAATAAACTTTATAAAGTTAGTTTATAGACTTCTTAAATGGAAAAAAGATATGTTAATTTAACTTTACTTAAAGAGAAGAAATCAGTTTTTAGAGAAGGAGGAGCAAGCAAAATCCATGTTCTTGCTGATTTTGATAGGACTTTAACTAAATATTTTGTTGGTGGAGAATACATCCCATCTGTAATTTCTATTTTAAGAGATGGAAACTATTTATCTAAGGATTACAAAGAACAAGCTAGTGCTCTTTATGATGAATATCGTCCGATAGAGATGGATCAAAAAGTTGATTCAGAAACTAAAAGAAAAAAAATGGAAGAGTGGTGGAGAAGACATTTTGATTTATTAATTAGATCAGGATTAAATATGGAGGATTTAGAAAGAGTTGTTAAATCTAATAAAATTGTATTTAGGAACAGTGCTTTAGCTTTTTTAGATTATTTGTATAAAAAAAGAATTCCTTTAGTTATATTATCTTCTAATGGTTTAGGAGGAGATTCTATTTCAATGCTTTTAAAAAGAGAAAATGTTCTTTATGATAATATTCATATTGTTTCAAATTCTTTTGAATGGGATAAAAGAGGAAACGCTATAGCTGTTAAAGAACCTATTATAACCTCAGCTAATAAACATGAAGTCAATTTAGAAAATTTGGCAATTTATAATGAATTAAAGAAAAGGAGAAATGTTATTCTTTTAGGAGATTCTTTAGGAGATTTAGGAATGATTGAAGGATTTGATTATAATAGACTTATTAAAATAGGATTTTTAAATGAAAATGTTGAAGAACAGCTTGAAGAATATAGAAAAAAATTTGATATTGTAATAACTGGTGATGGAAGCTTTAAATATGTTAATCTTTTATTGAAAGAAGTAACCTCTAGATTAAAAAGTTTCAAATGATGTTTTAATTCTTCTTTATTTTTAGGGCAATGAAATCCATTATATGTAAATATTGTATTTCTATTTTTATTTATAAATTGTTTATTATATTTTTTTGGTAATCCAAACTTAGCCCTTAATGTATTTTCTTTATTTTTTTGATATTTTATAAAATTTCCTTCATCTTTCTTTAATTTTTCAATAGTATTTCCACCAATGTTTTTTAATATTAATATTTTAAACTTATTTTTCCACAGCCCTTTTTTATATCCTTGGATAAAAATATTAAGCTCTTCTTTTGGAAATTCAATATAGATTTTTTTCATTACAGTTGTCCAATTTTTATAATTTTCCTCCAACATAATTTTATAATTTCTTTTAATTAAGAATTTTTTAATTTGATCTGTTTTTTTTAAAGCTTCTGGTTTAATTAGTAGCAATGAGATATTTTTCATTTTAAACATTAACTGCAAATCTTAATAATGCACCTATTCCAGATATATTAAAAAACTGAATTCCTTCATCTGTTTCATCTGAGACAAATTCTATTTTTGTTCCCATACTTTCTGCTAATTTAGTTAATTCTTCTATTAAAGGCTTTTTTAATTTTTTTGAGAGAATTAATGTATCTACTGCGCCTAATTCTAAAGCATGTTTCACATCTAAGTATTTATACCTGGCTTTATCAGGATTTTTTCCAAGTTTTTCAAAGAAATTCTGCAGTAATTTTTTTTCTTTTGTTATTTCCTGCATTGAAAGTTCTTCTTGTGAAGCCTCAACTAAAAGTTCTAAACCATGTTCATCTGCATAACCTATATCTTTTACAGCCATGATTTTTTCTTTTAATTTAGTTACTAATTGTCCGTCTTCTATGAATTCTTCTTTTGTTGGAATAGGGCCGCCAATTAAAATTCCTTTAAGTTTTTTCATTTCAAAAAAATGAGATTTCATTGATTCTGCTATTCTTCTATAGAATTCTTTTGCCATTCCTTCTGTTACTCTATGAAATCTCTGAGATGATTGCCCGCCTGCTTTTATTTTTCCTGGAATTCCTGAAGTCATTTTTTGCAGAACTTTTATTCTTGTTCCTTCTAATAAGCCTATTGTTGCTTCTTTTCTTTCAATTACTAAAAGTCCATAAATTTCATCTGTTTGAATCATTTCTAGTAATGGCTCTGTGACAAATGTTTGATCACATCTGTAAAGTCTTGTATTAAGTGGTAGCAGAGGCTCAATTGCAAAAAATTCAATATTTGGCTTTCCTTCATCTAAAGAAGTATTGCCGCAGAAGATTGCCATTCCATTTTTGTATTTTGGAGGACCATTTTTTAATTCGCGGGCAATTTTTTCTAGTGCCTCTATGACATTGTTTCTTGTAACTCGAGATTTAATGTTAGAAGCTGTTCCTTTTTCTGATTCTATTTGTTTTACAACTTCATATACATTATAATTGGCTGGAATTAAAACTGTTACAAGTTCTGTATGTCTTCCTCTAAAACCAGCGATTTTTTCAACAAATTCCACAAATTCAATTTTTTTTTGTTCATCTGTCATTTTATTTTACTTTTTTTTCATTTATAATAAGATTAATATTCTTATAGAACTTTTCAGCATTTTCCAAACTCTCTTTTGCTGGCTCAAGATTTGCTTGAGGTAAAATTCTATAAGTAAACTTTCCACGCTTTGATTTCTCCTTTATAAAAATTCCTAAAAGTTCTTCTGCCTTTACTACAATATCTTTGTATATTTTAACAAGTTCTTTATCAATTTCCCCTGAAGCTGATAATTTTTCAAATTTTTCCAGAGTTTTTTTGTGTTCTTCTGGCTGAACTGTGATTATTTTTTTTGTATAGAGGAAAGATTTTGCAGCATAAAAGATGCAATAATAAGCACTGCTTATTACATTACTAAAAAATGTAGAATCTTCTTTTAATTCCAAGTCAAGCTTAAACTTTGTTTCTGTAGAAATTTTAAATATGGAATTGGCTAAGTCCAGCTCATTTTTTGCTCTATTTAAATAAATTATTTCTTTATGGCCTGAATCCATTTTTATGTGCTTCTTTTAATAATTGATAATATATATCGGAATTGTAAAATAGTTTGCGCTTTATAAAAACTTGTTTTGCGAGATTTTCTTCTTCACGTAGAAGCATCTTTACAAAATCTTCAAAAATCACATAATGCTCGTCTATTTTTATAGTATAATTTAATTTTATTTCATTAATATAAGGTTTAATCTTCTTTTCAGCTTCTTTATTATCCACAAGAATACAAATATCCAAATCAGACTTTTTTGTTTGCTTATTTTCTGCGTAACTGCCAAATATAATAATTGAATAATTCTTAATAGGCATTTTTTCAATTATTTCAGAAATAATTTTCATTTGGGGAAAGTCAAGGTTATTCTGTGCTTCTAAATATTGTAACAATTGAAAAGAAATTTGATTTTCCAAGTTTAAAGTATAAATATCAAGATTAGCTTTTCGTGTTGATTTTAAGATATTTTTATTAACTAATAATTTTAATGCATTAAAAATCCATGTTTTAGTTTCTCTTTTTGTTTCTTTCATAATCTCTGCTATGCTTAAGTCTCTAAATGGGTTCTTTATCCATATTTCTAAAATCCTTACTTTTTCATTTGAAATCATCTATCTTTTAGACATTACTTATTTAAATAACTTTCGTTACTTGTTAAAGTAATAATTGCAGTTTAAGAATTTTGGCTATGATTAATAGAAATAATTGTTAGTTATTTTTTACAGCTATTTTTTCATTTAACATTTTGTCTGTTTCTAATTTAGTTAACTCTTCATCAAATTTAATTAATTTTATTACGAATGGATTTTCTTTATTTAATTTAAACAATTTTGCATTGCCAATTGTTCTTGTTTGTTTTATTATTTTTTTTTCTAATAAATGGCTCCATACTTTTGTGAAGACACTCCAGCCAACTCCTGCTTCTCTTGCTACTTCTGTCATACTATAATCAAAATCTCTTCCATCAATTAAGAAATCTAATATTCTTATATAAGGTGAATTTCCAAAGTATTCTCTAAATATGCTTTTATCTTCCATATTTATTACATGAGTGCAAAGCTTTTAAATATTTCTATTTTAATAATCTAGGTTATTATTTTAGTAATTATTAAAATGGAGCCCCTTGATGAAAAAAGTTAAATATATCTTTTTATTTATTTTTTAATGGAAGAAATAGAAAGAGAGATAATGAGATTTATTCTAAGGAAGTTAGTTAGACATAGAATGTGGGTACATAAACATACTAGTATACATAATTTGCCTAAAGGATTGCCAGATTATTTAAGAAGCAAGAAAGAAGTTAGAAAAGTAATTGATCTTCTTCTTAAAAATGGTTTTTTACTATCAAAACCAACGAATTATGGACTTGAGGTTTCTCTAAATATTAAAAAGAAAAAACAAATTGAAGATTTTTGTTATAGAGACTAAATTTGATAATTTGTTTCTAAGTTTATAAATTTTAATATTACCGTAGAAATTTCTTATCATTTTAAACATTCAATTGCAGCATTTAGAACTTTATTTAGTTTGATTTTAACATGTTTAGAATCAAATTCTGGATTCCATTTTTTCTCTCCTAAAATATCAGAAACAATAAATGCGGCAGCAATCTCTACTCTTCTTACTTGCGCAACAGCAAATAAAGATGATGATTCCATCTCAACTGTATTAACTCCTTCTTTCTTATAGTACAAAACTTCTGTTTTAGTTTCTCTATAAGGTGCATCAATTGTCCAGGTCGTTCCTTTTTCTATCTTAATATTATTTTTTCTTAAAATAGCTTCAAATTCTCTTGATAGTTTTTTAGTAGGATATGAATATTTCCCATTAGGAATATAATGGTGCGAGGTTCCCTCATCTCTAATAGCTCTTTCACATAAAAAAACTCCAAAATCTTGCAGACCTCCAGAAGTACCCACTAAAATAAATTTTCTTCCCCCTCTTGCAATGATTTCCTCCATATTTACTGCAGCTTGAGGAGATCCAATACCCCTCATCAAAATTATTCCAATATCTCCCTTTCTCCATGTTTTCCCTTGAAGTTCTAAATCTATTTTTTTAAATTTCAATTTATCCTTAATATATCTTTTAATGCTAGATTGCCAAGTAATTATCCATTTTTTTGGAAAATTTTTATCTTTTATCTTTTTGTATTTTAGAAAATCATGTGGATTAAATAATGGCTTTTCTAAGTGTTTATTTTTAAAATTTGGATATGACATTTTATTTAGTTTTGTTTATATTTATTTCTCCAATCTATGACAAGCTATTAGATCTTTTTCAAATGGTTTTAATTTTGACGGGAGTTTTATTCCTTTTATACCTGCCATTAATGAAAGCCCTTTTTCTTTTTTAATCTTCCATATTTCCTGATTAAATGGAATTAATTCTTTTTTTATTAAATTAAAACTAGTGAAATTTTCTCTTGCTTTTGGAAATTCAATTTTATGCAAATTTATTCCTTTTTCTTTTGCAATTAAACTTGTTATTTTTGGAATTATAGGATAACTTAAAATTAAAAATCTTTCAAGAAGAAAGTGTAATGTGTATTTTGCTGATTCACTTTCTTGTTTTGTGAATTTATTTTCTTGATTATAAGCTCTAGGCTTCACTAATTCTAAATAATGTGAGGCTAATATCTCCCAAATAAATTCTCTTAACTTCAAAGCAGGATGATGAAAATCATATTCTTTATAAAAGTCATCTGTTTCATTTGTTAAATGCTCTATATACTCAATAAATAATTCATCTAAACTTGTTAATTTATGAGTTTTATTTGGTTTTTTAAATTGTATAATAAACTTAGCTATGTTAATTATTTTTGTGAGTGTTTTCATTTCTGCGCTGATTTTTTCTTCAGAGCATTTTAAATCTTGTTCTGATAAATCTCCTTCAATTGCTCCCCAAAATCTAATTGCTTCTGATCCATATTTTTTCAGAAGAATTTGCGGATCTGTTGCATTGCCTAATGATTTAGACATTTTTCTTCCTTTTTCATCTAAAATATGCTGATTAACCCATATATCTTTAAAACATGGTATTTTTGTTTCTAAATATCCCCTTAACAAAGTATAATAAAGCCATGTTCTGATTATTTCTTTGCCTTGAGGCCTTAGGGTTGCTGGATATGCTTTTTTGAATAATTCATCATTTGATTTATATTTTAATATAAAAAGCTCTGAAATTGAAGAATCTATCCATGTGTCAAAAACTCGTGTTTCTGCCTGCCATTTTTCTTTTGAAAAATCTTTTAGTGTTCCAATTCTTTTTCCATTTTTATAAACTTCTGAATTCTTTGGAGGATTTTCTTCCCATGGAATGTAATATTTTCCAATAGGTGGCAGGGCAGTTAAATCTTTATAATACCATAAAGGTATTGGTGTTGCATAGAATCTTCTTCTTGAAATTGGCCAATCAATATTTATAGAATCAATCCAATCATCCAAGATTTTTTTTGCTTTTTTAGGATACCAATTTAATTTTTTGGAAATTTCTTTTATCTCTTTTTTAAATTCTATTTGTTTAAGATAAAGCTCTGGCATTTTTATAAATTCAACTTCAGCTCCTGAACGTTCTGATATAGGGGTTCTGTGCATTATTTGTTTCTGGGATTTAATTTTTCCTTGTTCTTTTAACAAATCAGTAATTTTTTTTCGTGCTTCACGAACTTTTAGGCCTTTTAGAATTCCTGCATTTTCATTCATTGTTCCGTCTTTGTTTATTGAAATTATTGGTTTTAATTTCATCTCTCTAAAAAACTGTATATCGCTTAAATCTCCTGCAGAGCACATCATAACAATTCCAGAACCTTTTTTAGGATCAGCTAAATTATGTGACTTTATTGGAATTTCTTTATTGAAAATTGGAGAGATCGCTGTTTTGCCTTCCAAATGTTTATATCTTTTATCAGATGGATGAAAAATAACCATGCCACAACTACATATTAGCTCTGGACGTGTTGTTGAAATTATTATTTCTTCTCTTGTTTCTTTTACTTTCCAGATAACATCATTAAATATACTTGGCAATTCTTTGTATTCAATTTCTGAATCAGCTATTGTTGTTTGTAATTTTGGATCCCAGTTGTTTATTCTAGAATCTTCATATATAAGTCCTCTTTGGTACAATTCAATAAATGTTGCTTGGGTTAAAGATCTGTATTCTGGTGAATCTGTTTCATATATAGATCCTATATGTTTTCCTTTTTTATAAGATGTAAAGGAAATTCCTAATTTTTCAAATGTATCTGCAGTTTCATTTGAAGATTCTTCCAATAGTTTTTTGCAGTATTCTATAAATTTTTCCTTTCCTATAATAAATGGACTTATATTAAATTTTTTTTCAGCAGCTATTTCTATTGGCAAGCCGTTTCTATCTAATCCCAATGGGAATATTACTTCAAAACCTTTCATTCGTTTATATCTTGCAAAAAAATCCATGTAACAATAAGTAATTGCCTGGCCAATATGTACTGGGGTATTAACATATGGGGGAGGAGTATCTATTGAATATATCGGTTTTTTAGTTTTAGGATTAAAATTAAACATTTCTTTTTCTAATTTTAATGATTTTTCTATTTCAATATTCCAGTTTTTAATGTCTTTAAGTTTCATTATTTAATGATGGATTCAAGGATTAAAAATCTTTGTCATATTTTATTTTTTGCTTAGCGATACATTTTTATATATTCAATTTCTACCTTATTTATGGCAAAAGATGATAAAATAAGTATGCCTGGAGTTTTCGGCGGGTTGATGAGGTATCATGAAGAATATGATTCTAAGCTTAGATTTAAGCCTTGGCATATTATTACTTTTATTATAGTTTTAGCTTTGGGAGCTATTACTGCTAAACTTTTCTTTCCTATTGGTCCTAACTAAAATGATGCCTGGAATTGACCCAAATAAGATGAAGGCTATTATGAAACAAATGGGAATTAAACAAGAGGAGATTTCTGCTAATAGAGTTGTTATTGAAAAAGAAGATCAAAATATTATTATTGAAAATCCGCAAATTATCAAGATAAACATGCAGGGAAATGAAAACTTTCAGATTAGTGGGGATGTAAAAGTTGAATCAAAAGAAGCTTTTAATGATGGAGATGTTAAGCTTGTCATGGAGAAGACAGGAGCTTCAGAAGGAGATGCTAGAAAAGCTCTTGAAAATTCTGAAGGCGATTTAAGTGAGGCGATTTTAAATTTAAGTTGAAATGAAAACTAATAGAACTTATAATTATGCTGATTTAAGAAAAAAACTTTCTGAAATTAAGAAACATCCTAAATATCAGGAAATTTGTTCTATTGAACTAGACATTGCAAATGATAGCACTCAATGCAGGCTTTTTGATGTAGATTATTTAAGTCCTTGGCCAGAATCTTTAATAGCTGCTTATTCTTTAGTCACTAGATAACTTTTAATAGTTTTATTTGTTTATTTTTTTATGGACATTACAAATATAAAACCTAACACAAAGGCTTTTTTACACACAAAACAAGGAGATTTTGAAGCAATAATTTTAGAGTCTCCAGCAAATGAAATAATTTTAATAAAACTTGAATCTGGATATAATATTGGAATTAGAGAAGAAGATATTTTAAACATTAAATTAACTAAGGAAAAAAAGAGCAAAGAACAAAAAGTTGAAGTTGATAATTTAAAAAATATTAAAATTCAAAATGATTTAAAAAATATTGCTTTAGTTGTTACAGGCGGAACAATAAGCTCAAAACTTGACTATAAAACTGGCGGAGTAAAATGGATCACAAATCCTAATGAGCTTTTAAAATTTTATCCAGAACTTTTGGAAATTGCCAATATCTCAAAAATTGAAGTTCCATTTATGAAAGCTTCTGAAAATATGGATTCTAAAGATTGGGAGAAGCTTTCTGAAGTTGTTTTTAGATTATTGAATGATTCAACTATTTTGGGAGTTATTGTAACTCATGGAACGGATTTTTTGCATTATAGTGCTGCTGCACTTTCTTTTAGTTTAAAAAATTTAAATAAACCTGTTGTTTTAACTTATTCTCAAAGATCAAGTGATAGAGCTAGTAGTGATGCAAGATTAAATTTAATTTGCGCTGCCCGTGCAGCAATAAGTGATATTGCAGAAGTTATGTTAGTTGGACATGCAAATGAAAATGATGAATTTTGCTATGCACTTAAAGGAACTAAAGTAAGAAAAATGCATAGTTCAAGAAGGGATACATTTAAGCCAATAAATACAATACCTATAGCAAAAGTCTTTCCTGATAAACTTGAAATTTTAAATTCTTATAATAAAAGAGATGATAAAAGGAAAATAGATTTTAAAGGCAAGTTTTCTGATAAAGTAGCTTTAGTTAAATTTTATCCTGGACAATCTCCTGAAATTTTAGAATATTATTTGAAAAATAAATATAAAGGAATAATTATTGAAATGTCTGGATTAGGACATGTTATAACAGAAGGAAAAAATAATTGGATTCCTAAGTTAAAAAAAGTTATTAAAAGCGGATTAATTGTTTGTGCAGCTCCGCAGACAATTTATGGAAGGCTTGATCCTTATGTTTATAGCGCTGGCAGGGAATTAGAGAAAACAGGTGTTATTTATTTAGAAGATATGCTTTCTGAAACAGCTTTTGTTAAGCTTTCATGGGTTTTAGAAAATAAAAAACTGAAAACAAAAATGCAAATTAAAGACGCAATGTTAAAGAATTTTGCCGGGGAATTTAATGATTCTTTAAGAAACGATTAATTTCCAAAATAGAAAACTTATAAATATTATTATTTATTATCATGTATCATGAAAATTAAAAAAAGAATTTTAGCAGGAGAGCTTTTTGGGAAATTTCCTAGGAAATCTGGAAAAACTGCCCAAGAGTTAAAAGATGAAATGAGAAGAGGATGGTAGTAACTTATTTTTGGGATAGTTATGCAATAATAGAATTAATTAATGGAAATCCTAATTATGCAAGATATTCTAATGAAAATATTTTTATAACTATCTTTAATCTTGCTGAAATTTATTAGTCATCATTAAACCAATATAGGGAAGCAGAATCAGAAGAAATCTATAAAATATATTCCGAATGTGTGCTGGAAATTTCTGATGAAATTTTGAAAGAGGCAATTAAATTCAGAAAAGCGAATAAAAAGAAAAATCTTTCATATGCTGATTGTATGGGATATATTTATGCTTTAAAAAAAGGATGATTTTTTTAACTGGAGACAAAGAATTTCAAGGTATGAAAGATGTTGAGTTTGTGAAATAAGTTTTGTTACTTCTTTAAAGTGATTATAATGGAAAGATTTATAAAGTAGTAATTTATGCTACTTTCAGTTAAAAATGGTATCGGAAAAATCAAAAGAAACTTTGGAAAAATTATCTAGAGGAAGATATGTCAATGATAGAGAAATTAAGCTTGGGGGTGTGCCTTATAAAGCCAGAGAAGTTTTAATTTCTGCGCCTTTAATTACTAGGTTAAATACATATTTTGTAGGTGGAACAGGAAGAGGTAAAACTCAACTGGGAAATGATTTAATAAGTTATTTTTATGATTCTTCTTGCTATGCTATGGGGAGACCTGACTTTGAGCCTTCTGAATTGCTTAAACAAATTAATCTGGCTAAGTTAAAACCTGGAGCAGAACTAACAGACAGAGAATTAGTAGAATTAACTGAAAATGTAAGGAAAAACTTATTTTTTATAGATGAACTTAATAGAGCTCCTCCAATTGTTCAAAACTATTTTTTCGATTTTTTTGATGGAAAAATAGTTCACAATGGAAAAATAGCTAACTTAGGCAAGGAAGGATTTAGCATAGGTTTTGCAACTGGAAATTTAGGAGATGGCGAGTATATTGGTGTTTCAGATTCTGACAGGGCTTTAAAAGATAGAATGCATATGATAATGAAAGTTGATCATCCAGATTATAAGCCAACTCCTTTAAATATGCTTGATGTTTTCAGAGGCAAGAAAAATCCCAGAACCGATATGCCTACTGACGGAGGGATTTTAACTAAAGATATTATTGAATTAGGCAATGAATTTATGGAAAGAAAAACGAATCCTCTATTTCCATTTTTAGGAATTTATCTTAGTGAAGGATTGGATTATTTGGAGCAAGTTAAAGGACATAGTAAAATTGCTTGCGATAAAATGTGGCCTAATATTAATGGTATTAGACAAGATAGTGATGAGAGTAAGATTTTTGTTTTGTCTCCCAGAAGTGTTTTTTCTACCATTAGTTTAACTGGTGCATTGGAAATGATTGCAGAAGCAAGAGGAGTTATTCCTAAGCAACCACAATTGTTTTTAGATTCTTTGAGATTCACAGTTCCATATTCAGGTATTTTAGCGCCAAGCTATGTTGATGTAACACATGGGGGGAATGTTTATTCAGCATTTGATAATGTCTTAGGATCAAGTTCTGAAAATTATATTGATATTGTTAATAGGTCTCTTAAACTAGAAGAGGCTATTGCATTGTCAGAAATTGGTATTAAAGGTAATAAATTGCCAGATTTAATTAGAGATATTTTTCCTGGAGCAGTTCCTGGAAAATGGAGTCCTGTAGTACAAGCTATAACAGACAATACAGGAAGAAATGCAAAAAAACCTGAAGAAAATCAAGATGATTTTATCCCTAGAATGAGAGATATTGTTGAAAAAGCTTACGAAAAAAGAGATAGAAAGATGGAAGAAGAGGTCGAAAAGAAAGGTAAAAGATAAATCTTTAAAATAAATTCCTTGGAGAGAAAAATGACAAATGAAGAATATATAGAAAAATTAATACGAAGACATGCAGAAAGAATTGCAAAAGAAGAAATTAGAACAGAGCATGAAGAAAAAACTTCTAGTGATCAACCTCTTAATGATCATGGAAAAGATAAGTTGCCAGAAAAATTTGCATTTAGCGGGGTTGCAAGAATTTTAGGTGATGAATGGGGAAGGAAAGTTCATGAAAGAGTTATAAACAAATATGGAAGATTTGCTCCATTTAAAGATTATGGAATAACTTATAATAACAAAACAAAAAAAGTTCAAGGCTCAAATACATTTTATGTTGGTGCTATAAATGAAATGATAAGACCTTTTAATATAAGAACAGCAACTCAGGCAGATTTGGAAAAAATACTCAGAAATAAAATTTTAGATTTAAAAAGTAATTATGAAGATAGCTCATTAGTATGGAGGTCTAATGAAGATCCTAATAAATATTTAGCCCAAGATATTTACAATCAGTTTAATGCTAAAAAAGGAACTAACCTTAAGGATGGAATTCCTCATATTTTTCCGCTTTATTGCATGAATTTAAGAGAAGACAGTAATTCTAATTATGGATTAGCATTTGATCTTTTAGATGGTTTTGAATCTTTTGAAGCTCCTATATTAAACCAGCCTTCACAATTGAAATTTGATGAAAGTGATATAGATGAAGCAACTGGATTTCCTAGACAAGTAAAAAAAGAAGGAAGCAGAACATTATACACAATACATTCAGGCCTTTGCGGGGCCTTTCTTAGCGGGAGGCTTGACTCGGTCTCGTATGATGGTTGGCTTTCGAGTTTGGATGCTGATGGCTGGGTAGTTTGTATT
>CAYHYE010000016.1:0-14949 GCA_964360755.1 Candidatus Woesearchaeota archaeon | reverse complement strand
AATGAAACAACTAAAGAAGGTATATTAAATGAAACAAGTGAAGAAAAAACTCCTACAATAGCCAGGATAACAGGAGTTGCAATAAGTGAAGTTAATCTAGAAAAAAAATCAATTATACAAAAAATACTTGATTTTTTTAAGAATTTCTTTTTAAAAACAACTGGAACAATTACTGGAAAAGCAATAATCACAAATGAAACAACTGAATTTACAGAAGTAATAATAGATGATACTGCATTAGAATATGAAATAGAATATGAAACTCCTGCACCTTATGCAATAGAAGAATTTACAGAAAGAGGTAAAAGAGTAAAAATTATTGGGTCTGAAGAAATTCATTATGAAAACGTATTATCATTTACAGAATTAAATGAAAGCCTTAATGTAAAAAATCCTCAAAAAGTAAGAATTTACTGGTTAGAAAATGATACTTATCTACAACCTTCTTCTATACAAGATAAAAATACAAATGGAATCTATGATTATATTGAATGGATTGCTCCAATTTTAAGCAATCAAACATTTGAAATAATTGTAATAACAAAAGCAGAGTATTTAGATAAAAATAAAGAATTTATTTCAGATATCTATGAAGAAGTAAAAATTCTTGATAATATATGGAGTCCAACTATAAATGATGAAGAATATGTTAGAGTTACATTTGAAAGAAATTTAACATCAGATAAAGATATCACTTTATATCTACGTATTACAAATGGAAATCCTATAATAAAAGTTTATGAATTTAATAAAACAGAATTAATTGCAGAATTCACAAATATTAATTCAAATGAATATAATAAAGTTTTCTTGGTGAATTTGCAAAACAGTAATGATGTATTTGATTTGAAAATTTTAGGAGGAAACATAGAAATCGATCATATCATTGACCCTAGCACAACTTTAACACTTGTCCCAACCACAAGCGGTACACAAATTGTTGTTGGTGGAGCTTTAACTGAAAATACTTTCACTTTTGCTAATGCAACAGAAATATCTAGCGGATGTTACGATCAAATAAATACTTCAGGAAACGCTCAATGTAGAGCAGCAGGCGGTTCAAATTCTCAAGACTCTTATTTTTGGTGGAATATTACTCTGCCAGCTTATGAAAATATAAGCTCTGTTTTCTTAACAAGTATCTCTGGACAAGCAGGAGTAAATGGTTCAGATACAATGAGTATAGCAGCATATAATTTTTCATCATCTGCATGGGCTTATTTAAATGTTACAAGAAATCCAGGAGCTTTAGGAATAAATAGAACAATGACTTATAATATATCAGCTGGATTAGATAATAATTTTGTGCAGAATAACATAATTAGGTTCATATCTAGAACAAATGGAACTGCAAACTCAGCTACAGATGTTCAAGTAGATTATCTTGAAGCAATAGTTAATTATGAGCCAAGCACTCCTCCTTTAGTCAGCATTACTTCTCCTTCAAATGTCTCAAATTTCTCTACATCAACTCAGCTTATAAACTATACAGCTTCAGACGTCAATTTAAAATCATGCTGGTACACAAATTCTTCAGGAACTTACAACTATACACTAACATGCGGAGCTAATTTAAGCGCAACATGGAATGAAGGAATAAATACAATAGTAATTTATGCAAATGATACTGCTGCCAATGTAAATTCCTCGTCATTAACATTTAGGGTTGATACTACAAAACCTTATTTTACTCATCAAGTAACGAATTTTGAATTAACAGAAGGAAGCTCATTCAGCTATGATGTAAATGCAACAGATGATGGAATAGGACTAGACTCTTATGTTATTAACGATACAACAAATTTTCAGATAAATACAAGTGGATGGATAAAAAATATAACAGCTTTATCAACAGTTAAATATTACATTAACCTTTCAATAAATGATAGTATAGGAAACTTAAATTCTTCTGTTTTTTATATTAATGTAACTGTAGCAACAAATAGTCCGCCAGTAATTGTAAATGTTTCTGGCATAGCAGATTTTACCACGAATCAAGGACCTGCTAAAAGCGAGTTGCACATTAATTTCACAGTTTTAGATTCTGACGGAGCTGCAAACTTAAATTCTACAACAGCTATGATAAATTTAACAAAAATAGGAGAAGCAACAAGAGGTAATTCTTCATGCGCTCAGCGAAATTCATGGGGGAATTTTGCAAATTACACATGCAATGTCACAATGTGGTGGTTTGATGCATCAGGCAACTGGACAATTAATATTTCTATTAGAGACCTAAGCAATAGTTTAGCAATAAATGTTACAAATGAATTTAATATAACATCGCAAACAGCTTTTGAAATAAGCCCTGCAACACTAACATTTGCTACAATAAGTGCAGGCTCAACAAACCAAACACCAAATAACGGTCCAATTTTGCTAAATAATACAGGAAACAAAGCAATAGCTGTTGGAAGTATAGATATTAATGCTACTGACCTAAAAGGAGAAACTGATAGCTCCAAAGCATTATGGTCTGGAAATTTTAGTGCAAATGTAAGCAGTGGAACAACATCATGTGCAGGAAAGTTTCTGAATGATACAGGGCTGTACAATATTATAAGTCCTGCAAATCTTAGTGTTGGAAATTATACAATAAATAATAATGTTACAGGGCAAGAACAATTATTTATGTGTCTTGCATTCGCAGGCTCTGAATTATCACAACAAGCATACTCAACATCAGCAACAGGTTCGTGGACAATAAGGATACTTCTAGCTGTTTTATTAATAAGCAATAAAAGAAAAAAGAAAAAAGAAATTAAGGAAAAAGAAAATAAAAAATACAAAGACGACAAACTTGTCAAAGCAGTAACCCTAATAATAGAAGAGATAAAAGAAAAATATTCTCTAACTAAAGCAGAAACCATAAATCTTTTAATTAAAGAAATGAAAGAAAAATTCAGAATAAATAAAAAAGAAATAATTGAAATATTAGAATCAAGAAAAAATGTCAATATTCCCACCAATATATTCAAAAAAGAGCTTGGAGCTTTAGAAGCATTAACTAAATATATGAAAGAAAACTTAGGAATAAGCTATCATGAAATAGCTAAATTATTAAATAGAAATGACAGGACAATCTGGACAGCTTATAAAAAAGCAAAAGGAAAACTTCCAGAACCTATAGAACTTAAAGAAAGTCAATTCTTTATACCAATTGAAATATTCAAAGATAGAAAATTAACAATTTTAGAATCAACAATAAATTATTTAAGAAAAAATGAGCTAAAATATAGCGAAATAGGAAAATTATTAGAAAGAAATCCTAAAAATATACAAACTATTTACTCAAGAACAGTAAAGAAAACAAAACATAAATAAAAGAAATGTTTAAAAACAAAAAAAACTAAATAATAGCAATGAAGAACAAAAGGATGGTGATTTATTCAATATTCTTTTCTATAATTATAATTTTATTAACGACTTCATTAATTTCTGCAGGATTCTTAGACTGGTTTAAAAAAATCACTGGTGAAGCAACGCAAAATGTAAATGTTAATATTTCTATTGGAGCTGGAACTGCTCCAGTAATTGTAAATGTTTCTGGCATGGCAGATTTTACCACAAATCAAGGACCTGCTAAAAGTGAGTTGCACATTAATTTTACAGTCCTAGATTCTGACGGAGCTGCAAATTTAAATATCACATCAGCTATGATAAATTTAACAAAAATAGGAGAAGCAACAAGAGGTAATTCTTCATGCGCTCAGCGAAATTCATGGGGGAATTTTGCAAATTACACATGCAATGTCACAATGTGGTGGTTTGATGCATCAGGCAACTGGACAATTAATATTTCTATTAGAGATTTAAGCAGTAATTTAGCAAGAAATATTACAAATGAATTTAATATAACAAGTGCAACAGCTTTTGAATTAAGCCCTGCAACGTTAACATATGCTGCAATAAGTGCAGGCGCGACAAACCAAACACCGAATAATGGACCAATCTTGCTAAATAATACAGGAAACAAAGCAATAGCTGTTGGAAGCATAGATGTTAATGCTACTAACCTAAAAGGAGAAACAAACAGTGCCCTAGCATTATGGTCTGGAAATTTTAGTGCAAATGTAAGCAGTGGAACAACATCATGTGCAGGAAAGTTTCTGAATGATACAGGGCTGTATAACATTGTAAGCCCTGCAAATCTTAGTATTGGAAATTACACTGCAAATAACAATGTCACAGGGCAAGAACAGTTATTTTTATGCTTAACATTTGCAGGCAGTGAGCTGTCCCAACAAGCATATTCAACATCAAGCGCAGGAGCTTGGACAATAAGAACAACATAAATTTAAATATAAATAAAAATAATAAAAATGATTGAAAGACAAAAGAAAATAAATACATTAAAAATGAGAAAATTAAGATTCTTGGTAATAATCATTAGTTTGCTTGTCATAATGTTTGCAAGTTACATTTCTGCTTTTTCAGTTGCTATAACTCCTTATATGCCTAATGAAGAAATAAGATTAGCTCCTGGAAATGTAAAAGAGATTAAATTTATATTACAAAATAAAGATCCTGTTGATGCAAAAGCAACAGTAATAGAAGGATCAGAAATATTTCAACTAACAGATGAAAAAGAAATATATAGAGTTAATCCTGGAGAACAAGTGCCTGTAAACGGAAGAATAACTATACCCGCAGCAGCTCAACTAGGACAAATTTATACAGTAAATGTAGAGTTTAAAACAGCGATTGCCTCACAAGAAGGCTCTTTCACATTTGGGTCTGCTATAGGACAACAGTTTAAAATAATTGTTGTTGAAGAGCAAAAGGAAACTTCTGGGCTTAGCCCAATAAGTGCAATTTCTACATCAACAACCTGGTTGTTAGCAATAATTATTGGAATTATAATCTTAGCAATAATTGTGTGGCTTATTCTAAAAAGAAAAAGCAAATAAGAGAAATTTTAAATATTGCTTTAAACTGAATATTTAATGAGAGGCGGTTTAATATATATAATATTCTTCCTTATATTTATATTATCAATATTGGGAATAAATGAAGTAAACAGCCTGGAAATAGCAAATAAATCCGCAATAACTGGAAAAAGTGTTGCTGAAGATGCAGTTACAGGTGATGCAATTCAAAGCATAGGAATAACAATAGATGTAATAACTAATGAAAACCTTACATTAGCAATAAAAAACCCGAAGAATGAAACTTACTTTTATAATATTTCCCTGCCTCTTGAGTTAGAAGTAAGTGGGGCCCAAAACATCTGGTACAACTTAGATAATGGAGCAAACACTACATTCACAAGCTCTGAATTAAGTAGCAAAATAACATTTTTTAATGTTTCAGGAGGAATGCATACTATACATGTTTTTGCAAACAGCAGCACAGGAAGTAAAGTAAATAAAAACACAACATTTACTATTAACCAAAGCTATTTTAATTTTTCTTATGGACATTATGAAGGAGAACATAAAGGAAATTCAACATATTTCAAAAATCTTTCATATTCTGAATTACAAAATATAAGCAATTTCATCTTAGAGCATAGTGATTTCGGCAAAATATTCTTTAATGAATTAGTTAATTTAACAGATGATGCAACCCCAAGTGACAATTTTATAGACTTAAATAAATACACAAACATTTCTTCAAATTTTATTGAAATAAACTCAAGTTCCCTAAGAGGATTAAACAGATCTGCAAGATTATCTCTATATAATATAACATTTATAGACCCTAAAATAATAGTAGATGGAATAGCGTGCCCTGCAAGCATTTGCACAAAAGAAAGCTATTCTAATGGCGTTTTAACCTTTAATGTAACGCATTTTACATCATATTATGCAGAAGAAAGCCAGGCAGGTTCTGCAGTAGTTGGAAGTTCTAATAATGAAAACATTAAAAACTTTAACATTAATAAAGAAAAGATAAAAATTTCTTTAAAACAAGGTGAAATAAAAAAAGAACAAATTACAATAGAAAATACCAAAGATGAAGAGATAAAAGTAGGCCTAACACTTTCAAAACTTGGAAATTTCATAAAATTAAGTGAAAATAGCTTTAATTTAAAAGCAGGAGAGGTAAAAGCAATAGAACTAGAATTTAATATTGAAGAAAACACAATACCAAATTTATATATTGGAAAATTAATAATTCAATCTGGAGAAATAAAAAAAGAAGTTTTAATAACCATAGAAGTAAGATCTAAAAACCCTTTATTTGATGTTTCAATTGAGATACCACAAGAGTTTATAGAAATTTATCCTGGTCAAGAGTTAACGTCGATAATAAATATTTATAATTTAGGAGATATTAAAAAAACAAATGCTGTAGTAGATTACATAATAAAAGATGAAAATAATGAAATAATTTTACAAGAACAAGAAGAAATAGAAGTAGAAACCCAAATATCATATACAAAAACATTAAAACTTCCTGAAAATATTGAAAGTGGAAATTATATTTTATATGTAAAAATAAATTATAATAATGAAGTAGCTAGTGCAACTGCATGGTTTGAAGTAAAAGAAAAAATAAATTCTTCAAAAGTTACAAGAAATTATAAGAGTTTAATTTTAATATTACTAATATTAATTATAGTAACAATAATAATATTATTAAAATTTTTATCAAAGAATAAAAAAATAAAAATTAGGAAATGAAAAAAGTAAAATTAAATAGGGGTGCAAAAATAATTGTTGCAGTAATTTCTATTTTTTTAATTTTTATTTTAATGACTATCTTAAGAGAAGAGCTTAATCAAAAAGATATTATAACTTTTAAATCAGTAAAAGATAAAAGTGGAATTTTAACAAGTGTAAGCTTATCTCCAAATCTCCAAAAAATTACTCCAGGAAGAGAAATTTTTCTTAAAATAACTATTATAAGAATAGATAAAGAGAAAAGCAATGGATTAGAAGATATTCTAGTACAATATTCTTTAAAGGATAAAAATGGGATCATTATGTCATTAGGATCTCAAACAGCTGCTTTAGCAACCCAAGCTTCAACAATAGAAACAATATATTTACAAAAAGACATGAAACCAGGAAATTATTTAATATTAGTTGAGGTAAGGAACCTTTATACTGGAGAATTATTAAGCACTGCATCAGAAAGTATTACCATTGAAAAAAAAGGTTTATTTAGTGAAATATTAGCTAGAATAAGAATATAGCAACTAAACTCAATATGAAAAATGGTTTATTTTCTAAATGAATAATCTATAGTTCTTCTTGATTTTTTTCTAAATTTTAATATTCTTAAAATAATAAAAATTGCAAAGGCAAAAAAAACTATGCCAAATATCAAAATGAAAATTTTATTTTTTTGTTCATCAATATTAAAAATAGCTAATCCTTGGAAGCCTGGAGTTAAAAATAAGCTTTCTTGCATAAAGTTAGAATATTCATCAGAATTAAGATTAATTAAAAGGTTGTAATTTCCAACAAGGTATCTATTAATAGGAATTAATGTTTGAAATTCTTGTTTTGTATTTGAATTTAACCTAACTTCTTCTGTAAATTCTGAAATTTTTTCATTAGAAGAGTCATAAAGCAAAAATTGAACTTGAACATCCTGGTCAACTCCTGAAAAATCCTCTAAAGAATAAAAAATTCTTATATTATTAACACCCTCTCTTACAGTTTCAATTAATTTAAAATCTATTTGTTTTTCTAAAATTTCTGCATTGAAAGAAGTTCTTCCAGATTTTTCATTGCAAATAACTTCAATTTCAATATTATAAATTCCTGCTTGTAAATTTTTTGGTATATTTAAATCGAAATCAAAACCAATAGATTCTCCTCCGCCCAAATTCTTTTCTCCAGAAGATAAAACCCATTCAACTCTTTCACCAACACCTTTTAATTTACACTTATTTAAAAAACTTAATCCTGTATTTTTTACTCCAGCACTGATTCTTTTAACTTCTCCTGGAGTTACTAAAGTATTTGGAATATCTGTAATTAAAATGTCTCCAATAATTTTTATTACACTATTATTTACATTTGGATTTGTATTTACAGTCCTACTACTTCCACCTCCTCCACCACCGCCACCAGTTCCAGCTCCATTACCTCCTGAAGAGGTGTCAACTGTAAAAGAAGATGAACTGCTATTTGATTTTCCTAAAGAATTATTAGAATATAAATTAAAAATATAATTTCCATCAGTAGAAACATCAAAACTAGAATTAGCGCAATTATTTAAAGTTGTATTGCCAATAACACTAGTTCCAATAGAAAAAGCAACATTATACCAGCAAGTTAAATTATTTCCTACAATTGTAAATTCTATAGGAATTCCTGTTCTAGAAGTTTTTGTTCCGCTAGGCTGGCTTAATACCAATGAAATAGAAGTTGCTGAAACACTAAAATTGACACTATTTGTACCTTGGTTTCCTAAAGAATCATTAGCAAAAATCTTAAGTTCATAATTTCCATCGCTAGTATTAAAAATTGTATTTTGACAATTTAAAATAGTGTTATTTACTCCATTATTTAAATTATACCAACAGTTGCCTAAAGAACTTGCATTAGTTATTGTAAAATTTAAAGGTAAACTAATATTAGTGCTAAAAGCTTGATCATTGGTAGGTGAGGTAATAGAAATAGTTGGGGCTAAGGCACTATATCCTATAGAAACATTAAATAATTGCGAAGTTAAATTAGAATCTTCTCTTGAAAAAAATGCTTTATATTGAAAATATCTTGATCTTAAATTTAGAGAATTGCTAAGATTAGTAAAATAACTATTTGCAGTGTCATCAGGGCCTTTAAAACTTGCATCTGTACAATCATTACTGGAACAATTTCTAGCTTGAAAAGAGATATTAGAGCTTAAATCTAAAAAAGTAAATCCTTTAGCATCATTTGTTGCAGCTCCATTAAAATCACCTAACTTAGTCCAATTAACTGCAAAATCAGTTGATCTATAAATATCTCCAGAAGGATCAGCAATAAAAAATCTATCAATAGAATCAATTATCATTGTCAAACCATCTTGATCATTACTAAAAGTATTATTAATTATTGTCCAAGAAACTCCTTGATTTGTAGATTTGTAAATATTCCTATTAAACAAAATATATAAATTTCCACTAGAATCAACTGCTAAATCATCTGTTCCCGATGTTCCACCGAAACTTGCATTTTGCTGAGTCCAAGAAACTCCTGAATTTAAAGATCTCCAAACAGCTCCATTGCCGTCAACAACAAATAAATCTTTAGTTGAATTTATTGCGATTCCTTTGGGATTAGCTCCAGATGCCCCATTAAAATCTCCTTGATTTGTCCAATTTATTCCTCCATTAGTAGAAATCCAAACATCTCCATTTCCATCTGCAAGAAATAATGAGTTGTTAGAACTTGTTGCAATAACAAAGCCATTGCTAGGATCTCCAGGTCCAAAATCAGATGTTGCAATATTCCATAGAATTCCTTTATCAGTTGATTTATAGATATTTTGGTTTAAAATTATATATAAATTATCTTGCAAATCATAACCCATATCAGCTGTTGCACTTCCTCCCCCATAACTTTTATTAACTTGACTCCAATTGCCTCCTGCATCAGAAGAAGAATAAACATCTCCTGCACCATCAACAATAAATAACTTTGTTAAATTAGAAAGAGATCTGCTAACGCTAAAATTATCCCAGCTTGCAGGTCCTGCAGCATCAAAAATTCTGCTTGTAAAATCTCCTGACAAATTATTTGCTGATAAAATTACAGCACTTCCATTATAGGTTGCGTTAACATAAGTTCCATTATTAAAATTGCTTTGATTTAAATCTTCAAAAGTTAAGCCATAAACAATGCTAAGAAATAATAAAATTACAAATAGCAAAAAAAACCCTCTTTTTCTAAACATAAGGATAAAAAGAACTAATAGTTTTTAAATATTCTTCTGTTAAGAAATCTTTATATAATATTATAGCTTAAATTTATTATGGATAATATAAAAAAGACAGTAGTTATTGGAATTTTTTTAGTTTTTATGTCAATTTTTGTATTAGGACAAGAATCAAAACTACAACTAACAACTATAGGTGATCCTTTTGAAGCTAATGAAAATATATCAATAAAAGTAACTTTGTTAGATTTAGAAAATAAGCCAATTGATGCAAAAATCATCTTATTGATTGAAGATGTGGAAAAAAAAGTAAAAATTGAAAGAGAAGTTAATTCCAATAGAATAGAGTCTATATCACTAGCTGAAAACGTTCCTAGTGGTTTTTGGACAATGTCTGCATTTTATGAAGGGCAGGAAGCTAAAACGTCTTTTTTAATAGAAGCTGATGAAATTGCAGAATTTTCAATTGAAAAAAATATATTAACAATTAAAAATATTGGGAATACAAGATATGAAAAATCTATACAAATAATAATTGGGGAGACAGTAGGAATAAAAAAACCTAGCTTAGACATTGGAGAAAGCATAACTTTTAGATTAGTGGCTCCATCAGGAGAGTACAACATAAAAGTAACTGATGGAACAACTTCTTTAGTAAAGGGAAATGTTAGACTAACTGGAGAAAGTATAGGAATTTTAGACGACCAACTTAAAAAACATACTCCAATAACAGGAGTGGGAAGGGAAAATTTAGAAACTGGTTCTTTTTTTAAACAAAACCAATTTATTTATATATTTGTCTTAGGAGTTATCGGAGCAACAATTTTGTTAGCTATTGAAAAATATTATAGAAAAAAATCAAAGTATTGATTTTTGTTTTTTCTTTTAATTATAATGTTATAATTGATAATATATTACTTATGATATTATAAGCGGGGACCGGGAATCGAACCCGGGAAAATTCGCTCTGCAGGCGAACGCAGTACCATTGTGCCATCCCCGCAACAAAGACACCATGTTTCTTTGTTGAATCTTCCTTTTAAAGCAAGGTTTCTTTCCACAAGAAACTTTTATGGTTTCTTGGGACCAGAGAAGCTTTGCTTCTCTTGGTGTTGAATCTTCCTTTTAAAAAGACAACCTACGGTTTTCTTATAAAAAACATAGGATTAGTTTATTTAAACCTTATTTTAATTATAAAACGCTCCTGACAGGATTTGAACCTGCGACCCCTAGCTTAGAAGGCTAGTGCTCTATCCAGGCTGAGCTACAGGAGCTTCAAGATTAGGATAAGAACTAAATTTATAAAAGTTATTAAATCTCAAATTTCATCAAATCTTCTGCGATAACCACATCTTTAAATTTTTTCCTTGCTTCCTTCAAAAAGTCATTTTCCTTATAATCATATCTTTGGCTTAGGTGAAATAAAATTAATTTTTTTGCATTAGCTTTTTTAGCAGCAAGCGTAGCTTGAGAAACAGTAAGGTGTTTATGCTCCTTAGCTAATCCATACTCATTAAAATAGGTGCTCTCACAAAAAAATAAATCAGAATCTTTAGCTAATTTAATAATGCCTAAATTATCTAGTGTATCAAAAACAAGTGTAACTTTTTTGCCTTTTTCTGAATAAGTTAAATTTTTATATTTAATTTTTTTGCCATTAATATAAATATTTTTTCCTTCTTTCAAATCTTTAAATTTTTTTAAATCCTCGCCTTTAATTTTTAGTTTAAAAAGTTTATTTTTATCAATCCTTAAAACACCTTTTATAATAAAAGAGTAAGCAAGAGATGGAGTTCCATGAATCATTGACATTGCCTCGACGTAAAAATCTTTTTTATCAATAACTTTTCCATTAGATATTTCATGAATGTTAAATTTAATTCTTCCAGAATATGCAAAAAGACCTAAAATTTTCTCCATATATCTTTTAGTTCCTTTGGGACCATAAATTTCCAAAGTTTTTCCATAATTATTAAGATACAAGGTTTGTAATAGTCCTGGAATTCCTAAAATATGATCTCCATGCCAATGGCTAATAAAAATTCTAGTAAGTTTACAAGGATTAATTCTTGCTTTTCTAAACTGTCTTTGTATTCCTTCTCCACAATCAAAAAGGATATTTTCATCTCTATAACTAACTAAAATTCCGGGATGATTTCTTTTTGCAGTTGGAACTGAACTTCCACTCCCTAAAACTATAATTTCGATTTTTTCTACCATGGATTAAAAAAGAAAATAGAGTTTAAATAATTAAGGATTAAATTAAGATACTTACCAGTATAAATTGACACCTCAAGAACGAGTTGCCATGAAAACTAAAAAAAACTGGTTTATTCACTGCTAGAGACCGAAGATGCAGGAGAGATAAAAACAATAGTGTCTCCTCTCAAAAAAGTTAGGCCAATGTTTCTTTTTAACTCATTGTTTTGCATTTCCTTTGCATTATCCAAAACAATGTTTATATGGATATCAAAGGCAATCAATGTACCAACAAGCTGCCTATCACTTTTCAGCTGCACTAAAATTTCTTTACCTTTTGACTGATTCAAAAGGTCAAGTGGTCTTTCAATTCCATTAGCCATAAATTCAATCTTCAAACAAAGTTTTTAAACTTTATGTTTAAATAAGTTTAAAAGAAAAACTATTTAAACCAAGTTATAAATAAAAATAGCATGGCTGAAATTAAAAATAAATCAAGACGCAAAGGTGCTGGAAGAAAAATTTCCGGCGGGAAATATAAAAGAATAAAAAAGAAAAAAAAATATACTTTAGGTCATGCTCCAAGAATTGTAAAACTTAATGAAACAAAACAAAAAAGACTTAGAATTTTAGGCGGAAATGAAAAAATAGTTCTTTTAAGAACCAATAAAATAAATTTGTTTGATCCAAAAACAAAAAAAACAAAAGTTATAAAAATAAAAAATGTTGTCGAAACCCCTTCAAATTATTTCTTAGCGAGACAAAATATTCTTACAAAAGGTGCTATAGTTGAGACAGAAGCTGGTAAAGCTAGAATTACTAACCGCCCATCACAAGAGGGAAATTTACAAGGTGTTTTAATTGAATAAATGATTAATAGAAAACCTTAAAAAGGGTGCCTAATATGTTTATAAAAGTTACTAAAGGTTTTTAAATAATTAAATGGCTAACGTAAGAAGATGTCCTGAATGCAATAGCATAAATTTAACTCATGATGAAGAGAAAGGGGAAGTGATTTGTAATGACTGTGGTCTTTTAATCGAGGAAAAAATGGTTGATACAGGAATTGACCTTTCTGGGAAATTTGATAAGTCTGAGAAAAAAGGTCGTGGTGGAGCACCAATGTCAATGCAAAAATTTGACAAAGGGCTTATAACAAATGTTGGAGAAATTTCTGATATTTATAAATTAGATGCAAAACAAACACGTAAGTTTCTAAGATTAAAAAAATGGCAGGAAAGAGTTTCAACTTCTATTGAAAGAAATTTGAGATTAGCAATGTCTGAATTACGAAGAGTCTCTTCATTTTTAAATCTGCCAAATGTCGTTGGTGATGAAGCCTCGAGAATATATAATTATGTATTACAAAGAGGATATGTTAGAGGAAGAAGTATGGAAAGTGTAATAGCTGCATGTATTTACGCTGCATGTAGATCTTATAATATTCCAAGAACTTTGGATGAAATAGCTCAGGCATCAGACATTGAAAGAAAAGAGATTGGAAGAACTTATAGATTTATAATAAGAAGAATGGCAATTAAAGTAACCCCAAGTTCTCCGAATGATTATATATCAAGATTTTCGTCAATACTTAATTTATCCCCTAAAACCCAAAATCATGCTTTAAGAATTTTAAAAAAAGCAAGCAATGAAGAGCTTACATCTGGAAGAGGACCAGCTGGAATTGCAGCAGCAGCATTATATGTCGCTGCATTATTAAATGATGAAAAGAAAACTCAAAGAGAAGTTGCAGATGTTGCAGGAATAACAGAAGTAACTATTAGAAATAGATATAAAGAATTAATAGAAAAATTAGGGCTTGAAGAAAAAATGAAAATTACAGAGATGGAAAAAAAGGTAAAGAAAAAATAATTAAAATAAACCCTTAGGATATTGTCACTCCCACAAAAAGATAACAAAAGAAAGATTTAAATACTAATTCTTTTCAATTAAATTATGAAAAAAACAAGTATATTGCCTTTATTAGCATTAACTTTAGTATTAATAATGCCTTTAACATCAGCAATTTATATTGGTGAAGCAGAATCAGAATCTACTAATATTGTACTAACTATAGAAGAACCTTCTCAAAATGGCAATGAAGAACTAGATATTGAAGATAATAGATATAGTCAAAAAGAGGCTATTAGAAAACTAGATGAAGAATATGAATCAAAACTTTATGAAGTTAAATATGGAAAGTGGAAATGTATTAATAATAAATTGCAAAGAACAATAACAATCTTAAATCATGAAGAAATAGAATATGGGCAAATTTGCGGAATTGAAGAAAATAATGGTATAAACAAAGAGGTTAATATTAATAAAATATTAATAATAATTAATATTATGATTGCTATATTTATTTTATTAACGTTAGTTTTAATTAGTTTAATAGTTTTAAATAAGTGAGGTTTATTTAAATGACAAAATTATTTAGAAAAGATAAAGAACATGCAAGAGAAAAATTGCAGAAAATGGCTTTATGTAAAGAAACAACATTAACTTTACTTGAAGAAAGGCTAGAAATTTATGAAAAATATCATGAAAAAGACGAAGAATTAAAAAAAAATGTTTATAGAAATTTTGTATGGTTGAGACTTCAAGATACAGGAATAGAGGAAGAAGAAATAAGTGAGGCGATATCAGCATATGAAAAATTATATGGTATTGATGCTTGGCTAAGAAAGATGTATAAAAAAGCAGTGGTAATAAGGCTTGATGAAATAAGAGTAAAAAAAGCAAGATTAGAAAATGGTCTTTTTTAATTATAAAATAATTAAATATTTATACTTTTTATTCTTTGATTTAATATAAGTATTGAAGATGTTTTTAGTTTAAAAGACTTTTTATTGATTTCATTTTAAGGACTAAAGTGTAAACTATTAATAAATCTTAAATTAATAATGGATTTTAATTTACAATTTA
>CAYHYE010000015.1:11685-14997 GCA_964360755.1 Candidatus Woesearchaeota archaeon | reverse complement strand
TTACAAAACAAGCTACGGATGTTTTAGACCAAATAAATGTGGCTGCGACTTGGACTGTTGGTATTACCGCGGCGGCTGGCACCAATCTTGCCCAGTCCTTATTCGCCAAACTTTTTACATTTGGAAAAAGTTTCTTAATATTAAGAAACACTCTGGCTCACTCTGTCACGCTTGCGCGCATTGCAGAAGATCCCTAACTGCTGCACCCCGTAAGGCTAGGAGTAGTGTCTCAGACTCCTTCTCGAGGCTCCTTCGCTAAAAGCCCCTACTGATCATCGGCTTGGTGGGCTATTACCCCGCCAACAACCTAATCAGACGCAGCCCTATCCTATGGCGTTGCCTTTCAGAGATAACTCATTCCAGAAATCATCTCATATCTAGTATTATTCTCAGTTTCCCGAGGGTATTCTAGACCATAGGGCAAGTTAGCTACGTGTTACTGAGCAGTTTGCCATCTTGCGATAGACTTGCATGTCTTAGTACAAACCAGATAGCCGCAGCCGCCAGCAGGATAAACTGGAATTAACTGAATTTCCAATTCCTCAGTGCAATATATTAAGAATATAGTTAACATTAAGGAAAATGTTAACGACCTAATCCTCCGACGGACTGAATATTAAGTACAAACTACAACATAACGTCTTGCATACCTCATTCCTTATTTTTAGTAAGGAACTCATTACATTATTTTCAAGAATGTTTTTCTTGAACATGATAAAATAAGTTATCTATGATAGTTTATAAAATTTTGCTTTGATCAAATAGCAGTTAATTCAATTTTTTCTTTTTTAGAACTTTTTTTAGGTGTTTCTTCTTTAGGAATTTCTTTAACAATTTGAAGATCCTCTCCTGTAAAACTAAACATGCTAGGAAGTTTAACCTTTATATTTCTTTTTTCAATATATCCTCTTGCTATAAGATAAAAAACTAAACCCAAGCTTTTAGAACCTTTATTATTGCACGGAATTACAAGATTTACACCTTTAGTAAAATTATTTGTATCACATAATGCTATAACTTTTTTATTAGTTCTTATAGCATCATTTAATGCATTATGATCCACCCAAGGATCACAAACAATAACTAGATCAGGCTCATAAAATTTTTCTAATTGAATATTAGTCATCATTCCGCTTGGATATTTTTTTGTGAAAACTTTCCATCCTAAAACATTTTCCAAGATTTTTGCAGCTTCCCATCCAGATTCCCTTTTGCATACAAGTATAATTTCATCTGGAGCATATTTTGAAATAATTTCTATACTTTTTTTAATATTTTCGTCTATTAATGTTGTATTTAAAACTCCAATAGAATCTGCCCTTCTTCTATAAACAAATTTTTTCATATCAGGGGTTATAACTTTTGTTCCTAAATGGATTCCTGTTCTAACATAATCTTCTAATGCAATAAGCAATTCTCTTTTTTTCTCAAATTCTTCCTTAAGCTTTCCTGTATCAATAGATTCTATACTTTCAGCAAGTTTCTTAGCTTTCTCTTTTAATTCTCTGATTAAAACGCTCCTATCAGATGTTTTTTCTTTTTTTACAGCTTTTTTCCCTTCAATTAATTCCTCTGTTTTTTCTTTTTTAATTTTTTTTATTTTAGCTTTAGCTAATTTTAAATGCTTTTTTTCTTCAGCATCTTCATTTTTTTCTTCAATTGTTTCTTTTTTCTTTTGAAGCATTTTAAATTTATCAGAGAAATATGTTTTTAAATTCTTCTATTGAGCATCTAAAATCTGTAAAGCAACTTGTGTGTCTATATTTCTAAGAAACACAATAAATTTTTTATCAGTTGTTTTAGTATAGATTTCTTTTATGCTACGACTACTATGGGCTAAACTTTTAGTTTCTTCAAGAACATATTGTTCTAGTCCGATTAAACTTGGTGGATTTTGGGATCTTCCAGGATTTTCTTCTAAAACCAATGCTTTTCCAATATAACTAATTCCATTAACACAGTCGATGCAAATTAATTCTCCTCCTTTTGGTATATATTTAGAATTCATTAAATTTTAATTATTAATTTATTTATAAGATTATATGTTATAAAATTATTGATGAGAATTTAAATTTTTTGTTATTTCCTTACCTTTTCTAATGTTCCCTTATTTCACATTCAAGTCCCTTCCAGACTCCATAAGACGGTCTTAAAAGTTCTGAAATTTCTGCAGCACCTCCGCAAAATGCGCTTCTTTTATAAATTTTATATACAGGACATATAAATTGTCCATCTTCTAATGAAATTCTTCTAATTCTTATTACAAGATTTCCATTGTCTAATTTTCCTTCAAAAATATATTTATCCTTTCCTTCATATTTATCTACAATTCCAAGAACAAAGCAATATTGAGGGGCGTCAATTATTAAATATCTTTCATCTTTCTCAAATATTGTAGTCCAACTATCTGACAAAAATCTTTTTTCTTCAAAATTATTATTTGGAACTCCATTATAACTACAAGATATATCATATATTGTATCTTCAATAATTCCTGTAGGTATTTCTTCTTTTAATATTAAATTAGGACCATCTCTTATCCTATAACCAAGATCCCCAACACAATTTTTATCCCAATTTTCTTTGAATTCATAACCTCCTTCAGGAATTTCAAAATCAAGAGTTGTTACATCTGCAATAATATTATTGTTTGGATCACAATCTCCACTTTGATCATAAATTATAAATCTATTTTTGCTTCCTAAATGAGCAGGATTATTAGCCTTACCAAAATTTATATCTAAAAACTTTTCACCATATTCAAAATACACAACATCTCCACATTTTATTTTTTTCTCTTGATCTTGAGAATCTTTGACTATTTTAGGATTAAATTCATCATAATCGCCTAATAAGCCAGCTTCATCATAACTTTTTGCATGAATTCTACCATCTCTTAATCCACCATCTATAACTTTAAGGCCATTTCCTGTTTCTAATGAAACAAGACTAATAAAATCTGTACTTTCAATTGAAGTTTTAGATTCTGCTTCATTAAATATTGTAAATACTTCACTATTGCTTTCAACACTATCTTTGTTTGCATATAATCCATTATCTAAATCAAGATTTCCACGAGAACTTATCGAAAGAAATTTATTATTAGCTTGTTCTATTAGGCTAATTTTGTCTCCCTCTTCAAAGAATAAATCTTGACTTGTAGGAGGACCGCCAGTTTGATCATTAATCCAATCTTGCAATGAAACACTTCCACTTGTTAAAGAAACTTTTACATCTTCAGCATTATGCCAAACATCATGTTCATTATCAACCCATGTATTTGTTAGTTCTTGATCAATCCAATCTTGCAAT
>CAYHYE010000015.1:0-11585 GCA_964360755.1 Candidatus Woesearchaeota archaeon | reverse complement strand
GAAACTTTTACATCTTCAGCATTATGCCAAACACTATGTTCATTATCAACCCATGTATTTGTTAGTTCTTGATCAATCCAATCTTGCAATGAAACACTTCCAGTTGTTAAAGAAACTTTTACATCTTCAGCATTATGCCAAACACTATGTTCATTATCAACCCATGCAGGATTTACAAATGGGATAATTAATAAAAATACAAAAAACGCATAAAATAGTTTATTGATTTTCATTCACACCTTTTATATATTAAATTAGAGAATGTTCTTTATAAAGTTTTTTACAATCTCAAAACTTTATAAAGTGTTTGATAAATTGAAATAATATGATTACATTAAATAGTTCTAAGTTTTTATTATTTAAATTGTCCGTATTTTAGAAAATCCATAGAAACCTTTCTCAATTCTGTAAGTTCATCTTGACTTAAATCTGGAAGTATCTCTTTCTTAAAAAAATCATATCCAGCTTTTGTGAGCTGTTTATACTCTCCAACTGTATCACTTTTTAACACTCCGCCGAATATTAAATTTATCATACCCTCTTCCAATATTCTGCTGTAAGGTCTTGGACCACTTTCTGAGTAAACTAATACATCAAGCGAATCTTGATGCAATTGTTGAAGTTCATAAAAAAGACGTTGAATTTCAGGGTCGTATCCTCTAAAAATTAATTCCCCGCCCCCACCCATATCTTGAGCTAAAGCAAATATACTTAATAGAAAATCATCAGCTCTTGACTTTGTTAGATGCATATTTAAATTAACATTTTAAGATTAATAAATATTATTATACTAAAATCATTATTTTATACTTGCTCTTCAATTTTAATCATCCTTTGTAATTTTTCATCCCTGCCTTTTCCGCAAATTCCTGTTTTGATAAAATTAGCTTGAAATGCAAAGGCTAAATCAGCTAAAATATCCTCAGAAGTCTCACCGCTGCGATGCGAGAAAACTATTTTAATTTTATTCTTTCTACAAAAATCAACAATTTTTTTTACTTCAATCAAAGAACCTATTTGGTTAGGCTTGATAATCATTGAGTTTATACTTTTTTTCTTGACAGCAACTTGCAGCCTTTCTAAATTCGTTGCTGTTAAATCATCCCCACAAATTAAGGACTTTGATTTTTTGATTGTTTCAGAGAATCCAGAAAAATCATTTTCTTCTAGAGGATCTTCAATATAATAAAACACATCGGAAAGTTTTTGCATATAATTAATTTGCTGTTCTTTTGTTAAAATTTTTTTCTCATTTTTGTATTTGTAATTTTTTCCATTGAAAAATTGAGAAGCAGCAATATCTACTCCTAAATGAATTTTAACTCCAAATTCATCAATCATATTTTCTTTAACATCTTTCATTAATTCAACAACTTTTTCATTTGATAAACTTGTCTGCCAAGCATTTTCATCGCTGGTCTTAAATTTAAAATTTTTGTCAATATTTTTTAGAATTTCAGCACAATTTTCTCTTGCTCTTTTATTTATTTCAAAAGATTTTTTAAAATTTGTTATAGGGATAAAATGAAATTCTTGAAAATCTGGTTTGGGTTTTTCAGAACTATGCACTCCTCCACTTATTGTATTTCCAATACTAAAAGGAATTTCTTTTGATCTAGGATTTATCAGCTCCCAAACTTGTTTGTCTTCGCGATAAGCAAGAGCTTTTAAAAATACAAATTCAATTGCTGTCATTGAATTTGCTCCAACATTTTTCTTGAAAATATTTTCTAATAAAATTAAATCGTTAAAATCCTTAAAATTTATTTCTTCAATGAAGTATTTATTTATGAAATTTATATCACTTAAAATATTTTTTTTCCATGGTTTAGCTTCATAAATTCCTCGAGATTTTCCATTAGCTGCAGAGGCAATAAATTCGCCAAAATCAGTTTTCAAATAAACTTCAATTGTTTTATCACCTCTCGTATCGTTTATAGCACGCGCAAATAATCTCTTTATTTTCATTTTAATTAATCTTTATAAATAATATTAGTTTATTAATCTTTTTCAGAATCTATATCAGTTGCAGTTAATTATTACTGTAATTCTTCGCTTGCTTCTCTACCTTCAGTAGGCTCTTCAACAGTTTCATCTTCAGGAGTTGCAAGCTCCATTATTTCTCCTTCTTCTACAATTTCTCTTTCTTCTTCAGTTTCTGATTCAGCGATTTCTTTATCATCTTCTTTTTTCTTTTTAACTTTAACACTTTTCTTTTTAGGAAAAGGTTGCTTAACAGTTATAGGAAGAGAATTACTTTCTAACTCCATGCGTGCGATTTCCATAGGATCATAATTAATTTCTTCTAGTTTTTTCTTATCTATTTTAATTAAAAGTGGAGCATCCATTGCTATTTGTAAAGCCCTGGCTCCTAAAATTCTTGTTAGTTCATACTTAGTAAATTTTTCTAATTTTTCTTTTTCCATGAAAATAATCATTTTTTAAGCTTTTTAAATTTTACCCTTTTAATTTAATAGAATCCTCAATTTTTTTAGTAACCTCTTTAAAAATTTTATCGTATTTTTTTTCAACGAGGTCTAACATTAAATTAATTTCATCAATTGAAATATCAATATCATCACTTTTTTGTATAGAGCATATATTAAATGGTTTTCCTGGAATAGCCGCAAATATTAATCTTCCGTTAGAAGCTGTTTCTTCATCTGATGTAGGGTCTAAAATAAAATTATTGTCAATTTTATATATGCTAAAATTTAAAGGTATTTTATTAGTTAAAGGAACTGATATTTTTGATTCTTTTTCATAATCTATCTTTTCTTCTTTTTCATCATAATGTGGGATTTTTGCATTTTTTAGTGCAGTTACAGCTCCAATAAATGCAGCATCTAAAAGATTCCCCGCATTATTAATTGAATAAATATCAATAAAAATATTCCAAACTTTTTCTCCTTCTTTAATACAAAGTTTTTTTAAATCAATGAATTTGCTTTCTCTAATTCCTCTATCAACTAATCTTCCAAGTTCAATAGCCTCAAATTTAGGTGGGCCGTACTCATACTTTTGATGACTTAAGGGTGTTAATTCAGCACTAACTATTAAGTTCCCTTGATCTTTTGAGTCTTCATAAGGCTCGCTAATAGACATTTTAACGCCAACCCACACTTCTGTTTTTCCAATTTTAACTTTGGCTCCGCCCTCTGCTTTTTTAGAAAGATCAGAGTTAATTATTATTTCCCTATACTCATCTAGTTTGCGATTATCAAAACGTTTTCCAATTGATAAATATTCTGATATTCTCTTGCTAGTTAGTTTAGATTCTTCAATCATTTTTCTCCTTGCTAATTTCTATAGATTCTTTTAAAGCTTTTGTTTGAATTTCAATAATTTTTTTAGAGGTTTTTTTACCTAATTGGATAGCTTCTTTAAGTTCTTTTGGGGAAATATTACCATCTAATTGTATATGGACAAGTTTTTTTCCATCACCCAAGAAACTCATTGCAATATCTGTAGCTCCCTCACCTTCTTCATAATCTTCTTCATCTTTATTAACATCCACAACTAATTGTTTGTCAATTTTTCCTATAGAGACACTACTAATAAGATCTTTCATTGGGACTCCAGCATGAGCTAATGCTAAGGAAGCTGCATTAATTCCAGCACATCTAGTTGAAGCATTAGCTTGTTGAATTAAAATATGAATATCAACCACAGTATTTTGATATTCTCCTAATAATGTAGAACTTTCTAAGGCCCATTCACTAATTTTTGAAATTTCAGTAGATCTTTTAGAAGGTCCTGGCTTAATCCTATCACTTACAGAAAAACTCATCATATTATAATTGCATCTTAATATTCCTTTTTCAGGGTTTTGCATGTGTTGAGGATGTAATTGTTTAGGACCGTAAACAGCAGCAATTGCAATTGTATCTCCAAATGCAAATAAAGCACTTCCATCAGCATTTGGAACAACACCAACTTTAGCAACTATCTCTCTTGTTTCATCAAATTTTCTTCCATCAAATCTTTTTGTATAGCTCATTTTCCTTTCTCCTTATTTAAAAATTCTTGTACCTTGTCTGTTAATCCAGATATAGCTGATCTTTCACTAATGAAAATTATTGCTTTTTTAGCTAGCAATTCATCTTCAATATTATCTCCTTTAATCCAAATAAATCCATTTTGTCCTACTGTTATTCTAGTGTTTGTTTCATCTTTAATTAGTTTAATCATACTTCCATTTTTTCCAATTATTCTTGGAACTTTATTAGGGTTTACAGAAATAATCATTCCTCCATCTAATTTTCCCAAGCCCCTTGAATCCAAACTTAAGTCAATTCCTTTTTGTTTAACTCCTAAAATTTTTGCACTAAAAAAATCACCAATATCTAAAAATTCATTTAAATGATGTTTGTCTATGTATCTTGGAACTTCAGCTACTGGCAAAAAAGAAGTATGAGCTGCGCTGATGTCTGTTAACCATCCATTAAAAGTAATATCCTCTATTTTTCCAATAATTATATTTCCTCTTCTTGGTATGAAAACTCCAGACAAAGGAATTACTCTGATGATCTTATTATTTTCATCTAGTAATCCATATCTTTGTGCAATTATTTTATTATCTTCTTTTCTTGTTCCTTCTCCAGGCAACAAATCTCCGCTTCCAATAACCTCTCCAGGAACTACTACTTTTCTTTCTTTTTCTTCAATTTCTTCAAAATCTTCTTCCATTTTATTCTTTTAACTCCTCTGCCATTGCATTTCCATGAGTTATTGAATTTAGTTTATCATAAAATTCCATTTGTAATCCTTTAGGTATATTAATAATAACTTTTAAATTTCCATTTGAAAGCCATTCTTCTTCCTCTTTATAATTATTAATTAAGCTATAAGCCTGTCCTGTATATTGGGCTGGGATTGTTATCTTTAATTTTTTGAATTCTAATTTTATTGGTAAAATTTTGGTTATTGAAGAGAGAATTTCTTTTAATTGTGATTCTATTGGTTTATTTTGAATATTTATTCCTGCTTCATCTAAAGATCTTTCAATTCTTTCTGGAGTATAAGGTCTGTCATTTTGAGGATTAACTGCATTTTTAACAAAAAAATCTACAACTTGTTTGAACTTTTCACTATGTGCTTTCTCTCTAATTTCTTGAGTGATTTGGACTTCTCCTTTTAATATAATTTGCTTTGCAATTTCATTAGTATCTTTAGTTCCAAAACAATTTCCTAAATCAGAATCTGAAGCACGCATTCCTTTTTTAGAGTCTGAAAATATCTCATCTACTTGTAAAATATCATTTATATTTCCCCTACCACTTTTTTTCATATTTAAAGCAGATTCTGCATCAACTAAGATTTCAAAGTGCATTCCTTTAATTTTTGTTCTAGCTATTACTTGTGTCATTATAGGAGTTAGCTAAATATATTTCTTTAAGTCATCTCCATAAACTCTTTGAATTTTTTTTGTTTCTTTAGGCACATAAGCTACATCAAATCTATTTAATTCAAAATTTTTACCAAGAATTTCCTTAAATATAGTTAAAGCTAATTTAATTCCTCCTTCGATATTTAGATTTTTATTGTATTTTATTCTTAATATTTCTTTAATTTTTTCATCATTTTCACCAATAGCAAAAGATGAGTAAGAAAAATAATTTCCTGTAATATCTGAAGAGAATAATCTAGGGCCTTGGTTGTCAACTCCACCTACAAGAACTGCAACTCCATAGGGTCTAGCTCCTCCATATTGTGTAAACATTTGTTTTGTGTTTGCTATTTCTCTAATTATTTCTTCAACATCAACAGGAGAATCATAAGTAACTTTGTTTTGTTGTGCAACTATTCTTACTCTATCAATTAAAACTCTTGCATCGCTTAAAATTCCAGCGGCACTTGCAATTATATGCTCGTCTATTTCAAAAATCTTATTTGCAGATTCTGGCATTATTAGTTTGTCATTTATTCTTCTGTCACTTACTATAGCAACCCCGTCTTTGCAAATAATACCTATACTTGAACTGCCTAAACGGACTGTTTTTTCTGCATACTCTACTTGGAGTAGATGTCCATCTGGAGAAAACATCGTTGCAGTACGATCATAACCCATTGCTTGGTGCTGAATTTCTATTGGTAAATCCATTTTAATAATTTGAGAAGTTATATAATATAAACCTTAATCTTTCTTCTCTCACACTATTATGGTAAAACGTCAAGGTTTAAAAACTTTACGCTGTTAAATAGTATTATTACATTTATAAATCACTTCTTGGCTTAATAAAGTTCTACAACATATTTATAAGTTCTATTTACTATAAAATATTTATTAAAAAATGAGGGTTGCAATAAGCGGTTTTGGAAGAATTGGAAGAGTTATCTTTAAAATTGCCTTAGATAGAAAAATAAATATTGTTGCAATTAATGATCCTCATGGAGCTGAAAGTGCTAGGTATCTTTTAGAGCATGATTCTATTTATGGAAAATATAACAAAAAAATAAATACTAAAGGGAATAATTTAATTGTAAATAATAAAAAAATTCTTGTTTTAAGTGAAAGAGATCCTTCAAAACTTCCGTGGAAAAAACTAAAAGTAGATTTGGTAATTGATTCAACAGGAGCTTTTAATGAAAAAAAAGATTTATCTAAGCATATAAGTTCAGGAGCTAAAAAAGTTATTGTAACAGCTCCTTCTAAAAATCCTGATATAACAATTGTTCCAGGTGTTAATGATAAAATGTTAAAAAAATCAGATAAAATTATTAGCGTTGCATCTTGTACAACAAACTGTCTTGCAACTGTTACAAAAGTTCTTAATGATAAGTTTGGAGTTAAAAATGAACTAATGACAACAATTCATGCTTATACAGACAGTCAAAACATGCTTGATAGTGCTAATAAAAATGTTAGAAGAGGAAGAGCAGGAGGTTTGAATTTAATTCCCACAACAACAGGTGCTTCAGTTGCTGTTGAAGCAGTTCTGCCATCATTAAAAGGAAAAATATCTGGTTTAGCTGTAAGAGCTCCTTTAGCAATTGTTTCTTTAATAGATGTTGTTGCTGAATTGAAAAAAAAGGCTGAATTGAAAAAAATTAAATCTGCATTTAAAGAAGCCTCAAAGAAAAAAATGAAAGGAATTTTAGATTATACAGAAGAAGAGCTAGTTTCAAGTGATTTTATTGCAGATCCTCATTCTGCAATTGTTGATGGAAAAAGCATTCAAATTGAAGGAAATTTAGTAAAAGTTTTAGCTTGGTACGATAATGAGGTTGGATATTCTAATAGGGTTGTTGATGTTATTAAAATGCTGAACTGAGAATAGATAATTATTTTAAATCTTTTTGGAAATTATCTAAGCCCTTTAAAGTTTAGACTATTATTTTTGTAATTGATTATATTCTAAATATAAATAAAATAACGGATAGAAATCTTTATATATACCAAAATATTGGTTAATATAAACCAAATAATTGGTTAATTAAAACAGAAACTAAATGAAATAAGATGTTAACAGAAAGCCAGCTCAAAATATTTGAACCTTTAACAAGAAATATGCTTAAAGAATATTCTATTAAAGAGATAAAAGAGGGTTGTGGCGAGAAATCTAACAATGCTTTGGCTTTAGCTTTAAAGAAATTTAAAGAAGAAGATATTGTAAAAGAGAGAAGGGTTGGAAGGTCTTTACTTTATACACTTAATACAGACAATGAATTAATTTTTAATTACATACAATTAATAAATGTAAAGAAACTTCCCAAAGTTGTTTTAAGAGCAATACAAAGAATTAAAGAAGAGGTTGAAAGACACACATCATTCTTTTCAATTGTTATTTTTGGATCTTATGCAATAGGCAAGCAAACAAAAGATTCTGATTTAGATGTCGCTGTTTTTATTGAGAAAGACAAAAACAGAAAAAATATAGAATTAGCTTTAAGATCTTCAGAGCTTAAAACCCCTTTGAAAATTCATGGTCATGTAATTAGTAAAGATGAATTCTTAGAAATGTTAAAAATAGACGAGGAAAATTTAGGGAAACAGATAGCTAGAAAACATTTATCAATTTGCAATTCACATATATTTTATTCATTATTAAAAAAAGGAATTAAAAATGGATTCAGATACTAAACTTTACTTAGAAAAAGCACAAAATGAAAACTCTTGAAAATTTAAATTTAAATAGGAGAAAAATTCTTTTGAGAATTGATGTAAATTCTCCGCTGAATGGAAATAAAGTTGTTGAAACTCCTAGGTTTAAAGCTCATGCAGAGGCGATTAAAAAATTAATGGAAAAAAATGCAAAAATAGTTATTTTAGCACATCAAGGATCTAAAGGAAAAAAAGATTGTATCTCACTTAAACAACATTCTAAAATATTAAATAAATATACAAAAGTAAAATTTATTAATGATATAATTGGAAAAAGAGCAATTAAAGAAATTTATAATATAAAAAACGGGCAAGTTTTATTATTAGAAAATATAAGATTTTTAAAAGAAGAATTTAATCCTTCACTGAAAAATAGAGTTGTTAATGTTCTTTCTCCATTATTTGATTATTATATCAATGATGCTTTTTCAGTTATGCATCGTAGCCAAACTAGTATTGTTTCTTTTCCAAAAATAATGAAAAATGCAATTGGACCAAATGCCTATCAAGAATTAAAATCTGCTGATAAAATTAAAAATAAAATAAAAAATTGTCTTTTTATTCTTGGAGGAAATAAATTTGATATTTCTTTGCTAATAAATAAAAATAATAAAATTTTAACAACTGGAATTATAAGCCTTATAGCTTTGCAAGTTAAAGGTTATAATTTAGGAAAAATATACGATTATTTAAAAAAATATTCGGAAATTAGAAATTTAATTAAGAAAAGTATCAATAATATTAAAACTCCAACAGATTTAGCGCTTAATGTTAATGGCAAAAGAAAAGAAATTTCACTTGATGAATTGCCAACTAAATATGAAATTTGGGATATTGGAAAGCAGACTGTTAATGAATATAAAAAAGAAATAAAAAAAGCAAAGACTATTTTTTTTAAAGGAGTTTGCGGCATGGAGCAATATAAAAATTTTTCATATGGCACAAAAGAAATTTTAAAATCAATTGCTAAATCAAAAGCTTATACTGTTATTGCAGGCGGCTCATCTGCTGAAGCAGTTGATAAATATAATTTAAGAAAAAAGTTTGGATATGTAAGTTTGAGCGGAGGAGCTTTAGTTCATTATTTAGCTGGAGAAAAACTTCCTGGCCTGGAAGTTTTGAACTAAAAAAGCATAAACTTAAAAGGGCATTTTCAGGTATATAATTATTAACATGAAAAGTTTTGAAGAAATTGGCATAAGCCAAAATTTATTAAAAATTCTTAAGGAACTTGACTTTAATGAACCTACTGAAATTCAAGAAAAAGTTATTCCTCTAGCTTTGGCTGGAAGAGATATTATTGGAGAAAGTGCAACAGGCTCTGGAAAGACTCTAGCTTTTGGAGCACCCATTGTTAAAAATATTCATGGGGGAAGAGGAATACAAGTTTTGATACTAACTCCAACACGAGAACTAACAGAACAAGTTTCTAATTCTCTTTCAAAATTTTCTGAAAATGATCAACTAAAAATAATTTCAATATATGGTGGAGTTTCAATAAATCCCCAGATAAAAAATCTTCAAAAAGCAGATGTCGTTGTTGGAACTCCAGGCAGGATTTTGGATCATCTTTCCAGAAGAACAATTAATTTATCTAAAGTTAACTTTCTTGTACTTGATGAAGCAGATAGAATGTTAGATATGGGTTTTTATAGAGACGTAACAAAAATTATTTCCCAATGTCCTAAGGAAAGGCAGACTTTGTTATTTTCAGCTACAATATCTCAAGATATAATTGAAATTTCAAAAAAATATATGAAACATCCTGTTAAAGTTTCTGTTGATTCTTATGTTGATGCTTCTAAACTCGAGCAGGTATTTTATGATGTTCCTCAAAATGAAAAATTTTCTCTTTTAGTATATTTGCTTAAACAGGAAAATTCTAAATTAGTAATGGTTTTCTGTAATACAAAAAGGAATGCTGATTTTATTGGAAAAAGCCTGAAAAGATATGGATTCGAAGCTTTATCTCTTCATGGAGACTTGAGTCAAAATAAAAGAAGCCAGGTTTTGGAACATTTTCATAAGGGTGAAAAATTTATTCTTGTATGCACAGATGTTGCCGCAAGAGGTTTAGACATTAAAAATGTCTCCCATGTTTATAATTATGATACTCCTAATACAAATATCGAATATATTCACAGAATTGGAAGAACTGCAAGAGCTGGCAAAGAAGGAAAAGCAATAACTATTATAGCAAAACAAGATTATGAAAACTTTAGAAAGGTAAAAAACGATGAGTCCTTAAATATAAAAAATGTACCTCTACCACAATTTGAAAAAGTTTTTATAAATATGTCTGCACATAGAGATAATAGGGGATTTAAACAAAGAAGCAGATTTGGAAGTTCAAGAGGAGATCCTAGAGAATATAGAAGAAGAGATTCAAGAACTTTTGTAAGAAGAAAATTCAGAATTTCCGGCAGAAACAGACATAGCTCACATAGAAGAAGATTTTAAAATCTTCTTCTAATTTAGTAGTTTTTTTCATCTAATCATAAACATTTTTTCGATGCCCAATTCTTAGAACTATAATCTTATTCATAGAAACAATTACATCAACAATTACTCGATAATCCCCAATTCTTAGTCTCCAAAGTTTTTCACCCTGTAATCTTTTTAAATATCTAAATGGATTTTCTCTTATGGAATAAATCTTGTTTAAAATAATCTCAGCATCTTTTTTCTGTAACTTTTTAAGAAAATCTTCGGCATTCTTTTCAATTTGAATAGAATACATTTTATCTAAGTGTAATTCCTAATTCTTTTGCAACCTGTTCAATAGGTTTTACTTTTCCTCTTTTAACATTTTCGAGTGCTATTTTTATATCTTCAATTTCTTCTTCACTTAAATTTTCATCTTCACGATTATCTATAAGGTTGTTTAGAACTTCATCATAGGATTGTCTTTCAAAATTTTTAAGAGATCTCAATCTTTCAAGAGTTTCCAAGTTGATTTGTATTGTTGTTTTTTCCATGTTATATAGTAGCTATAAGATGTATATAAATGTTTTGTTACTATTTGTTTACTTCACGATTAGTTAATCCTAAGGTTTAACTTCCTGACGTTTTCCTCGAATTATCTAAATAAAAAGAACATCTTTTATGGTTTGGATTGCTGCAAGGTTTATAATCTAAATTTTCATAACCCCCACCATAAAGTAAATCACCATACCTATCTTCTTGAATCTTACACTTCCACTCTCCTACTCCTGGACAATGGACTAAATCTTCACCCATCCATTTAATATGCGGACAAGTTCCATCTTGATTAGGAGGAATTGGATGGAGAAGTTTAAGTAAGCCTTTTAGTTCTATATCGCTCATTTCTTTTTCAACCATAATAAGATTATTTTCAAATGATTTATAATTATTTATATAGTAAATAACAATATGTGACTTTAGTTTAACGCTTCAAATGAGAGTTAAAGTTTTTAGCTCAACGCTCCCCCCATTTTCCTAAATTTAAAAAGAAACATTT
>CAYHYE010000014.1:0-15503 GCA_964360755.1 Candidatus Woesearchaeota archaeon | reverse complement strand
TAATAACATCTGCAAACCTTTAGGTGTCTTTGCCTCGCTTCTTATCTGAGGTTCAGATTTTTCTATTTTTTGTTTTAAGGCATCACAATCAAAAAAAGCATATGCTTCTCCAAAATCTCTACCATTTATATTTCCAATTGCTCCAGATTTTTTCCATTTATCCCAAGATCTAGCATCATTCTTTTTACTTTGATTTACCATAGAAATACAAGCACTTTGAAGTATATAAACCTTTATATTTGTTACTACTTTATAATAATATTTATTTAGATTATATGGTCCCACGCAGAATCGAACTGCGGACCGTTCGGTGTAAACTAATTTATCCTAAAAGTTACTTTTTTGAATAGCACCTTATATTAATCTTAGTTATTCTTTGCCTTGATTGTATGCTGATAAAGTTGCATTATTGTTCGTATTGAATCTTCGGGGACTATCCCTAACGTTGCTCTAACTTTCTCAAGCGCAATTATTGTTGGATTGTTCTGATTTTGTTCTATATAAGTAAGTACATCTCTCCAAAATCTTGGTTCATTTTTAGCGACTTTATCAAAAACCTTTAATAAGTCTGAGTTAAAAACTCTAACTCGATCAAATGTTCCTCCATGTTCATAGGTTCCACCTGTCGCAACCCAAGGCAATTTTCCTTCTCTTAGTGCTCTTTCAACTAATTCCATTCCACTTTCTGCATGTTCCATTTGCATATCTGTGATTATACAATCATAATCTTGAAGTGGTCTTTCTATTAATTGAATACCTGAAGCAAAATCAATTCTAGGGTCTGCAGTCATGGCAGTCATTCCATTTTCAAAACTATCATCTACATAAAGTATTTTATTTATTGCCATTTTCTTTTACCTCCTTTCAGTTGTTCATCTGTTATTTTCATTTTGTTTTCCTTTCGGCTCATGCCTCATCAGTTATCGGACTTTTACCGATAAGAGGAAAAATAAAAAAAGGCTCCGAATGGAGCCCCTAAACTTATCTTCTTAACTGATATCGCAGTGTTCGTTCTCCTGCAGCGGTTTCCGCATCCAATACAAGCTCTTCCTTTGTGCTCGCAGAGTTTATTACAACTCTTCTTATGAAATTGTAGTCGCAGTCTCTTGAAGGGTCATACTGATCTCTCCAAACATATCTTATATGGTCTACACTTTGATTTGGATGGAAAAGAGTTATAACTTTTGCCATGCCTGTTCCTCCAGGACCAAACTTATTATACCATTGCTCACGAGATACTACTACAGCTGCTCCAGAATTTTCATCAAAAACAACTGGAGTTGCATCCCAAAGCTTTGAAACTACAGAACGTATATTTGGATGGGCTGCTCTTACTTTTTCCATATCTGTTTTTTCTGCCATTCTTCTTCACCTCTTTGTACATGAAGTGGCTTTTCGGCCTCTTCTGCCGCTCTTTTGTATTGAGTTTGATTTTTTGTTTTCATTTTCTTTTTCTTTTATTAGGAGTAGTTATTTTGTAACTACTTCTTAATAGCATTATAAAATTACAACTATATAACACCTTTTTTTAAAAAACAGAATAAAACGCAATATTTATAAATTATATTGCCTAAAATTCTAATATGTTAGATTTAAAGGATAAAAAGATAATCTATGAACTTGGTCTAAACGCAAGAATTACTAATAAAGCCCTTGCTAAAAAAATTATGCTAAGCGAATCATCGACGATCGCAAGAATAAATCGGCTTTTTGAAGAAGAAATACTACTTGGAACTCATACATTAATCGATAATTCAAAAATGGGATATCAAGGATATAGACTATATTTTAAATTTTTTTCAACAACGCCAAAAGAAGAAAACGAAATTCTTGAATGGCTGAAAAATAATCCCTCAGTTTCTGTTTTGGCCAGATGTTTTGGTTTTTTTGATGTTGCAGTAATGTCTTGGGTAAAAGAAAGAGCCCTCTTTGATAATTTAATAACTTTTCTTAAAGAAAATTTTAGAGATAAAATAACGAATTTAGAAATTTCCTTATATTGCGAAACATATCACTTTAATAGAGATTATTTATTTGAAAACTCTCCAAAACAAAGAAAGATGATAAAAACTGGAGAAGGTAAAATTGAAAGTTATGATAAGCTTGATGAAAAAATTTTAAATTTATTATATGATGATGCTAGAAAAAACATAATTGATTTATCTTCAAAATTAAATACTCCTCCTCGTACAATTTCTTATAGAATAAAGCAATTAGAAAAGAAAGGTATAATTGCAGGTTATAATATTAATCTCCAAACAAAAAAAATAGGATATACTTATTATAAGCTGAATATCATATTAAGTAAAAATGCTAAATTTTCAGATATTCTTAATTTTGCCATAAGTAATAAAAATGTAATTTATTTAGATAGAACTATTGGTGTTTATGATTTACAATTAAATATTGAAATTAAAGATAATGAAGAATTACAAAAAGTAATAGAAAAGATAAAAACCACATTTGGAGGAATAAAAGAACTTTCTTGGTTCCAGATAGATAAATACCTTAAAATTGTTTATATTTAATTTAAAAATTGTTTACTCCTTTTTTGTATGGTCCTAAAGAAAATTAAACTGGTGAAATTAACTAATAAGAATTGCAGACTTTATTGCACTTATAGGTAAATTTTTACTTGCATCAAGAATCTCTATACCCAAAGTTCTTCCTTCATTATCCAAATCTATATTTATTGATTCATTAAGAGAGATAGTCTGAGCTACCTCCCCTTCTTCTATTTCTTTAAAATAAATATATGCCGCATCAGCGTCTTTATCATATTCTATTTTCATTTCCATATTAAAGTGATTACCTTTATATATTTATCTTCTTCAACATAAACTACTTTTAATATCTTGCCTTTTATCTTCCTATAAGCTTCTTTTTTATTTGCTTTTGAGATAGTATATTCTGGCATTTCAATAGTTTCTTGAATATCCTTAAATTGAATCCCTCTTTCTGATAATCTTTTTTGAGCATGATGTGATAAAACTATTTTCATAATTTTTTTAATGATGCTGTATATAAAATTTTTTCTATAGGTATGGTCCCACGCAGAATCGAACTGCGGACCGTTCGGTGTAAACGAACTGTTTTGCCACTAGACTATGGGACCGTAAGAACACCAAAGGTTTTCTTAATAATTTATACCACGAAGTATTTTTAAACATTGGGTTTTTTGATTTAATTGATATGCGCCGGTAGTTTAGTGGTAGAATATCTCGTTGCCAATAACAACTTTTCTTTAGAAAAGAAAAGTTCTTAGAGTCAAAAGAAACTAAGTATGTAAGTATGCTTAGAATTCCAAAAACTAAGATAGCAAAGACGAGGTGGCCCGGGTTCGATCCCCGGTTGGCGCATACAATACCTTTATAAATGCCATTTAAATCTCTCTTTTGAAATTAAGTTTATAAATTACTAAATATTAGTAACAAAATAAATGACAGAAGAAAAAACTCCAAAAGATTTGAATGAACAATTAACTAATGACAAGTATGCATCAAAAAATGTAATGCCAGAGCTATCAGAGACTATTAAAAAAGAAATAGAAAAACAAAAAAAAGAGCTTGAAAAAATTAAAAATTGGGTAATAAAAAAATATCCATTTACAATAGGAGTAGGAATATTACCTCCGCATTCAGTTAAAAAAATAGAAGAGGAAGAAAGCATCCCAGAAAATGAAAAAGGTGAAAAAAGAACCCACATAGCTATAGTAATTCCGGAAGAACGTTTCAAAGATATTGCTAAAATAAAAAAAGAAATTATAGATTATATTAAAGACATAAAACCAAAATTATGGCTTCATTTAATAACTCCAGTAGATATTTGGAATTTTTCAATGGATTCTAGATATGATTTAACTAATGCAATAGCAATGGCTTATCCATTACATGATACTGGTTTGCTAGGAGCTCTAAGAGTAGCAGAAGTTCATAAAAATTTATGTTTAAGAAAATTTGACAAATATATAAGCAGTTATGTAATTGCTGGTTCATTAATAAGAGGAACTGCAACAAAAACTTCAGATGTAGATGTTTTTATTGTAATAGATGACACAGATGTAAAAAGAATGCCTCGATTAGAGCTTAAAGAAAGACTAAGAGCTATGATTTATCAATTTGTTGTAGATGCAACTGTAATTGCAGGAACAAAAAATAAACTAGAGCCACAAGTTTATTTGTTAACAGATTTCTGGGAAGCTGTTAAAGACGCTCACCCTGTAATATTTACTTTTATAAGAGACGGGATTCCACTTTATGACAGAGGAACATTCATACCATGGAAATTACTTTTGAAAATGGGAAAAATCAAGCCTTCTCCAGAGGCCATAGATATGTTCATAACATCTGGGGATAAAACAAAACAAATAGTAAATAGAAGATTAATAGATTCTATGATTGATATTTATTATGGAATTTTAAATCCAAGCCAGGCTTTATTAATGATGTATGGACTACCTCCTCCAACTCACAAAGAAACTCCAAAAATATTCAAGGAAATTTTCCATGATAAAGAAAAACTAATTGAAAAAAAGTATGTAGAAATTCTTGAAAAGGCTGTTAAAAATTTTAAAGAATATGAACACGGAACTTTAAATGAAATAAGCGGCAGCGAAATTGACAAACTACTAAAAGATACAGAAGATTATATAAAAAGAATTAAAAAATTAAGAGAAGAAATAGAAAAGAAATATCAAAAAAGAACTATTGAAGGAATTGAAAAAGAAATTTCGCAATTGTTAGAAAACTTATTTGGTAAAAAATCAAAAAAAGAGCTTATTGAAATATTTGAAAAGGAGCTTGTAAAAAAAGGAAAAATGTCTCCAAAAATGCTTATAGTACTAAAAACAGTTGAAAGAGTAGCTTCTGACTTTAAAAAAAATAAGGCAAAACAAGAAGATATAGAAAATGCTAGAAAAGAAGCTGCAATACTAATTAATCATTTAATTGATTATGGACAAAGATGTGATTTAGTGTCTTTAGATAAATCAAGAATCCAGATAGTTTCAAAATCTGGAACAACAGCAGAGATGATAATCACAAATTCTGGAGCATTTATAGTTCAAGGAACTACAATCAAAAAAATAACTAATAAATTGGAAAACTCAAATATTGAAGAATTAAATAAAGCAATTGCAGAACAAAAAGGCAAGTTACAGACAAAAACAAATTCAAAAATATTTGAAGTTTTAAGAAAAGAACTAGGAGATTTTGAAATTTTGTTGTAATTAAAATTTATGATTTAAAATAAATTATTTAACATTCAAAACAAACCTTTTTAAATAAACTTTTCTGTTAAAATACTATGACAAAAGCTATAGTAGTCCAATTTAGACGAGGAAGGCATACAATTCATAAAAGACATTTTTTGCTAGATGTAAATGCAAAAAATAGAGAAGATGCTCAAAAGTTAGTAGGAAAGGAAGTTGTATGGACTTCAAGTGGAAAATCAAAAAAACAAATCAAAGGAAAAATTTCCAGCCCTCATGGAAATAAAGGACTTGTAAGAGCAATATTTGAAAAAGGCTTGCCTGGACAATCTTTAACAACAGAGGTGGAGATAAAATGACACTAGAAACTCTAGAAGCTATTGCAGACCCAATAAGCATAGAAGAATTTATCGAAAGAAGAAGGCTAGAAATTTATAAGGAAAAAAAAGCTCAATATTTTAAAGGAGTAGGTTCTAAAGTTGCAGGTTTTGTAGAAGATATTAAAATTACATTATCAAATGATAAAATCTATGGAAGAATAATAGAATTATCAGATTTAGATGAAAACTGTAGTTACGATGTTTGCGTATTGCATAGAACAAGGTGGGGAGATAACAGGAATTTTGGAACTAATTTAAGAAGAGATGGAGTTTATAAATTAATTAATAATTTAGAAGCTCTAGGAATTAGAGGAGGTATATATGTTTCTAAATCTAAAAAACAAGAAAGAAAAGATTTAGAAGGTAAGGTATAAAATGGTATCATTAAGAAAAGCTGGATCATACTCTAAGAAATATGCTCGTCCATACACGCGTATTTCAAAAAAGAAATCAAAATCATTTATAAAAACAGTTCCACAGCTTAAAATTGTAAAATTCAATATAGGAAATAAAAAGAAATATGATAATAAAGAATTTGAAACAAAAATAAGTTTAATATCTGGAGAAAATGCTCAAATAAGAGATAATGCAATAGAATCTGCAAGGCAGTATGTTACAAAAATACTAGAAACAACTATGTTAGGAAACTTTTATTTTGAGGTTCGTGTATTTCCTCATCATATACAAAGAGAACATAAAATGATTACAGGAGCTGGAGCAGATCGTATGCAAAGCGGAATGAAGCATTCTTTTGGAAAAGCAGTTGGAAGAGCAGCAATTGTAAAAGAAGGGAAGGATATTTTATTAATAGCTACTTCTGGAGAAAAAAATATCAGAATTGCAAAAGATGCTTTAAAATCAGCAAGAGCAAAATTGCCATGTAAAAATCATATAATTATTGAAAAGCTACAAACAACAAACTAGAAAACTTTTTATATACTAATTAGCTAACATTATAATGAAAAAATTTTACAAGATTTTAAGTATTTTATCTATGTTATTTGGAGTAGTACTAATACTAGATAAAGATACAAATATTTCAGGAGCAATAGTTGCAAATAAAACTCTTTCTTACCAAGTAATGATTCTATGGGGAACCTTCTTCTTAATAATGGGAATTACTTTATATTATTTACAAAACAAAGAAAAATAAACACTAAAAATAAGGCATAAAAAAATTTATTAAGATCGATTATTTTATATAGACAATATGGGTGATGAATACATTAAATGGCTTTCTGAGTTAAACAAAAAATCTGGTGATATTGCTGGTGGAAAGGGCGCTAATTTAGGTGAAATGTATAATGCAAAAATGCCAATACCTCCTGCATTTGTTGTTACAACAAGCGCCTATAATACTTATATTGAAAAAACTAATATAAAAAATAAAATAAAACAAATATTAGAAAGCATTAATGTAGATAACACAAATGAGTTGGATGAAAAAGCAAAACAAATTCGCGAATTAATTATTAATGAAGAAATACCTGAGGAAATAAAAATTCCTATTGAAGAAGCTTACGAACATTTAAGCACAGATAAACAATCATTGCAATTAGCAAAAGGAGATGCTCTTTCTATATTAAAAAAATCGCAAGAGCCAATTTTCGTTGCAGTTAGATCATCAGCTACAACAGAAGATTTAGCAGATGCAAGTTTTGCAGGTCAACAGGAAACCTATCTTAACATAAAAGGAAATCATCAACTAATAAAAGCTATAAAGTATGTTTTTGCTAGTTTATTTACTTCAAGAGCAATATATTATAGAAAAAAACGCGGATTCTCAAACGAAAAATTCTCTTTAGCTGTAATTGTGCAAAAAATGATAAACTCAGATAAATCAGGAGTAATGTTCTCAAAAAACCCAATTAAAAAAAATAACAGCATTTTAATTGAAGCTGTTTTTGGACTTGGAGAAGGAATTGTTTCTGGAAAAATAAATCCTGACAGTTATGAAATATCAGAAGATTTAGAAATAATTTCAAAAAAAATTGGCAATAAAAAAACAGCAATTGTTAGAACAGCTGGTGGAGAAACAAAAGAAATAAATTTAACTAATGAAAAATTAAAATCTCAAGCACTAACAGATTCTGAAATAATTTCTCTTGCAAATTTAGCAATTAAAATTGAAGATCATTATAAAAAACCACAAGATATAGAATTCGCAATTGAAAATAGGGAAATTTTTATAACACAATCAAGACCAATTACAACAAAATCAAAAGAATCAAAAGAAAAAATCAAAGGAAATGAAATCCTCTCAGGACTAGGAGCATCTCCAGGAATAGCATCTGGAAAAGTAATTATAATAAATGAAATGAGCGATCTAACAAAAGTGAAAAAGGGTAATATTTTAGTCACAAAAATGACAAATCCAGATATGGTTGTCAGTATGCAAAAATGTTCTGCAATAATTACAGATGAAGGTGGAATTACTAGCCATGCTTCTATAATATCAAGAGAAATGGGTATACCAGCAGTTGTCGGAGTTGGAAATGCAACAGGAATTCTAAAAGATAATGAAGAAGTAACTGTAGATGGATCAAATGGAAAAGTCTACAAAGGAAAAACACAAGAAGATAAAAAAGTGGAGATTCTTCCAATAGTAAAAACAAAAACAAAAGTTAAACTCATCGTTGATATTCCTGAAACTTCAAAAAGAGCAGCTTTAACAAAATGCGATTCAATAGGATTACTAAGGCTAGAAGGAATAATTGCCTCTGCAAAAAAACATCCATTACAATATGAAAAAGAAAATAAATTAAAAGAATACATAAAATTATTAGAAGAAAATATAGAAAAAATAATCAACCCATTTAAAGAAGCATGGATAAGAACAAGTGATTTAAGAAGTGATGAATTTGCTAGTTTAGAAGGATCTCCTGAAATTGAAGGAAATCCAATGCTTGGAAATCACGGGATTAGATTTTCTTTAAAACATCCTGATATTTTTGAAGCAGAATTAGAAGCAATAAAAAACATAGCTAAAAAAAATCCCAATAAAATAATTGGAATAATGTTCCCGCAAATTATTTCAAGTGATGAAATAAAAATGGCTAAATTACATTTAGAAAAAATTGGGTTATCTAGTTTAAAAAATATAAAAACTGGCATAATGGTAGAAACTCCTGCAACTGTTTTTATAATAAGATATTTAGTAAAAATGGGAATTGATTTTGTTTCTTTAGGAACTAATGATTTAACTCAATATACTTTAGCAATAGATAGAAACAATTCAGAGGTTCAAGATTTATTTAATGAAAATAATTATGCAGTGTTAAATGCTATAAGAAAAGTCTTAATAAGCTGCAAGGAAATGAAAATAGAATCATCAATTTGCGGGCAAGCAGCAATTAAAAAAGAAATGATTGCTTTCTTAATTCAAAATGGAATTGATTCAATTTCAGTAAATGCAGATGCAGCTCATGAAGTCTCTAAATATATTGCAGAATTAGAAAACAAAAATAATGACTTTAATAAAAAAACTTATGAAAAAGCAAAAGAATCTAAAGAAACACCTGAACAAAAAACAAAAAAAGTCCTAGAAAAAATAGGGGGAGCAATAATAAAAGAAATAGTAAAAAATCCAAAGCCTGTATTTAATCCTGAGATAATGGAAGATGAAACTCCTCAAGAAAACATAATCTTAAATAAAAATATTGAAAATATAGAAAAGGCAAAAAAACCAGATGTTCCAGCATATGTATCTAACTTATTTGAGACTAATGAATTTAATAATGAGCAATTATCTGCTATAAAAGCTTTATTTGGAGATGATATTAAAATGGAATCTGAAAAAACAGAAGAAGAAAAAGAAGAATTAAATAAAGAAGATGAGGAAGAATCTGAAGAAGTCTTAGATATTTTTTAAAATAAATTGTTACTACTAATAAGTTAACCTAACCGAAATATTTATAAAGCCTAAATATCATTAAAAACTATGACATTAGATAATATAGTAAAAGAGGAAATAAAAAAACACGCTGGTTATAGTTCTGGCTATGAAATAATTCTTTCTAACTTAAGAGAAGGAAAACAAATTCCTTATAATATTCTCAATGGAATACTAGAATCTAAAGTAGGTAGAGGAGAATATACTAGAGCAGAAGCTGAACGTATAAGATCACAACCTAGTCATGCTCTTGGTCCTGGAATAGAAGAATCAAATGAATTCCATCAAGAAGAATTAGCTGGTATTGTAAGACCTATTTATACTGAATTAGTAAATGAACTAAGAACTGAAGGAGATTCAGGACTAGGTGCATTAGGTTCAACATTTTTAGAAACACCTGGCTACATAGAAGAAGGAGCTTATAAAAAAATAACTGAAGATAAAAAAAGAGCAGCTTTATGGGAAGAAAAATCAAAAGAAGGAGATATAAATTTTTATATTGAAAATGTTAAAGATCCTCTTTTAAAAAGAGTAATAATTGGACATCAAGCAGAAGCTAAAGAACTTATGAAGGGAAGAGCTCAAATGGAAAAAATGAAATTGTTAAAACATGTAGCAGATATTAGGGATGGAAATATGATATTAGATGAAAGAAAAATAAGAGCTTATTTACTGGCAAATATTTCAGCAGCAGATGAAGATCAAAAGAAAAAAGCTTATTGTGTAGCTGGTAAATATTATACTGTTCAAGAAAGATAAATTTATTTATTGCCAGATATTAAATCATTAACAAGTTTAGCCATAATTCTCATATATTCTTCTGTTTTGTTCTGCCAATCAGCTATCATTCCTCCCTTAAGTTCGTAAACTTCTCCATGAGCTATTTGTTTATGCAAAATCATTAAATCTCTAAAATAATTTAAATAAAACTCTTTAAGTAATCCTTTATCAACAAAAGTTTTTTTTAGTTCTATAGTAATATGCTCTGGAGAAGGAGGCATAATTTTTGCAGCCATTAGTGCAGCTTGAGAAGAATCAACCATGCACCAAAAAAGCCCTTCTATTGCATTTAAAGATGATAATTTGCTTCTTTGAAAATGTTGGGGGGCTCTCTGCAAAGCCATATAAACAGCTTCCGGAGTTGAATGAATTCTTCCTTGCAGCAGCAAAGCTTTAATAGGATTAAAAAATCCTCCAACATCAATCAATGGATCTCCATAACGAACAACATTTAAAATTGTTGGATCTCCTTTCATTAAATCACTCCACCAACTAGAAATTTTTGTAGTAGTTATATGAATTTCTTTTTTATATCTGTTAGATGATGCAAGTTTTCCAAGCTCTTCTCTATACCAAGCTATAAGTTCTTGATCCCAACTTAAAGAAACATCATCAATAATTATAATAATATCAATATCAGATCCTGGAGTTGTGCTATTTTTTGCAGAACTACCAAATAAAATAACTGCTTTTACTATCTGATCAAATTTATGATAAATCTTGGTAGCAAAATCCATTGCAATTTCTCTATCACTTTTTAAATTTGGCCTTATTCCTTTTATTTTTTTAGAACTATTCTTTTTAGGAATTTTATTAGATCTTTTCTTAACCATTTGCACCTCTTTGATATACTTTAGTAAAAAATGTTTTTAAATGTTCTTAATTAAGCTAAAGGAGTTCCTGTAGCTCTAGAGCTTTCTTTTCCAGGTATTTGTCCTCCAAGTTCTTGAGGCAAAGCTGCAAATCCTCTTCCATAAATTGAATGATGAATATCTGGATTAATTGTTCCATAACCATAAAAGTACGGAGAATAACTCCAAGCAACTGTATTCCATTTTTCCTCAAATCCCTTGCCTAACGGAGAGCCAAAAGCTGCAAGCTCATAAGGAAAGGGAGTTACTTTAAAATGTTGATACCAATCTCCTGTTTCAATAGCTTTAGTTAATTTATTAAATTTGCTTCCAAATATTTTAGCAGTTTCTTTTAAAGGAACATTTCCCATTCCCATCGGCAACTCTGTATGTTCAAATCCAAAATTATCAGAAAGATGAATATGTTTTAAAAATGGCTTAATTATTTCTGCTTGTTTTAGCAAATCTTTATCTTCATAACCATATTTTCTGATCATATTTATATGACCAACATCCCATGTAACTCCTATAATTTTCTCTGCAATTTCTTTAGCTTCTCTTTTAGTATATCCTTCTGAAGATAATTTATTAGAAAGCTTTTCTCTAGATTTTTCAACTAATTCTTTTAAGTCCTCTGCTCTGCTTATTCCTCCACCAGCAGGAGGATTTTCAACACTTATTATAGGAGAAGTATCTCCAAATTTTTTATAAGAATTAAGAGCTATATTTGAAAAAGTATCTGAAGATTTGTCAATAACAAAATTGTTAAAATTTTTTAATATTTTAGGCTTATCAATATCTTCCTGCAAAACCCTCAATCCTTCACGAACAACAGTACTTAATGCTCCTCTGTCATTTTTTTCTATTTTTCCAAAATTTTCTTGAACAACTTTTCTAAAATTATCAAGCTTTTTAATATCCCCTTCCTTACTTTGCTCTTTAGCACTTTTATATGCATAATTAAAAAGAGTTTTCAAGTCATTATATGAATTTTTCAAGAATACATCTCCTGCTTTTGAAGATAAATTATCAGCTTGAAGAAGAGAGGCTATTTCAGGATTTGTCTTTATTAATTCTTCTTTGGTAATTTTGCCTTCATCTATTAATTTTTGCGCTTCTCCAAGAATTCCTTTTTCTCTTCCATAACGGCTCTCTGCTAAATCTAAATGATAAGTAAAATTAAACATTTGATTATCCCAAATTTCTTTATTTCTTCTTTCAAGCTCTTTATTAGGATCAAAAACTCTTATTTTTCCTTCTTTAGTTTCTGGAAATTCGCTTTTCTCATCTTTTAATTGATTTACTTTTCCAGAAATTGAATCTACTGCAAAAAAAGATTTTACTTCTTCTTTGTCTTTAACTTTTTCTCTTTGAATCATCTCAGGAAGTTGTGCAGTTGAGTGTATTGTTACAATAATATTACCATCAGGATCTAATTTATGAGCTCTTTCTATAGCCTTGTCAAATTGAAGCTCAACATGCTTTCTATTTTCTTCATTCCATTCATTTCTTTGACCGTCAAATCCACTTGGCTCTTCAATAGGGCCATGAAAAGTTAATTTACTTCCCACTATTTTTGCTTGTCTTCTCATTTCATCCAAATGTTGATCTGGTATAGATTCTAATTGCTTTGAAAAAGTTCCCTGGACTTCTAATTGCTTAGCTCCTGTATTTAATTTATCATAAACTTCTTTTAGCTGATTAGCAGTCCTAACATCTAATGCTAAAGCAAAACTTCCAGCAGGAGAATTATATTTAGAATCAAGAATAATTTCATATTTAGGATCCAAAGAATAATTGCCTCCTTTATAAATAGATTCGTAAATAACCATTATTTAATTAAATATATTAAATATTTAAAAGTTCCCCTCCCTTAATGGTTTCTTCCTATGATCAACTCTTTTTTCTACATCCTCTTTTTGATAATCTTTATTCATAGGTTGGTAATTATCATTTTCATTTCTTCCTGGATTAGTTTCAGGATTTCTAAAAAAAGCATCTTTATGAGAATCAACTTGTCCTATATTTGAAGTAATTTCAAAATTCGAATATTTTCTATCTTTCGGAGATTGATATTCTTGCCTTCCAGTGTAATCTCCTTTTACACCTTCTTTATAAGAAACAGTTTTATCATCCTCGGTTTTAACAGCGACTGTTTGTGGAATTTGTTCTAAATCTTTTATAGGAGCAACTTGCTTTAAAACAGGCGGGTTGCTTTTTGAATCTAAGTTTAAAAAAAATTGAAAAAATTTATCAAATTTAATATCTTGAATATTTTTTTCTAGATTTGATTCTGAGCTTTTGAACGAAATTGTTTTAAAAACTTTAACTTTATCATCTTTAAAATGTTTCTTCTTTATTTTTTTATTTGCTATTTTCTGAGATTGTTTTTTTGAAAGTTTCATTCTTCAATATATCCTCCTTTTTGCAGGCTCCAAAGCTCTTTATAAACTCCTCTTTTATTTATTAAATCTCTATGTTTTCCAATTTGAACAATATTTCCTTTATCCATTACAATTATTTTATCAGCTTTCATAATAGTAGATAGCCTATGTGCTATAATAATAGAAGTCCTTCCTTTCATTAATTTCTCAAGATCATTTTGAATTTCATTTTCAGTTTTTGAATCTAAAGAAGAAGTAGCTTCATCTAAAACAAGTACTTTTTTATTAGCAAGCAGAGCTCTAGCAATTGAAACTCTTTGTTTTTCTCCTCCTGAAAGTTTTACTCCACGCTCTCCAACAATAGTATTTTCTTTTTTTGGAAGTTGACTAATAAACTCACCAAGTTGAGCAAATTTAATTGCTTTCATAACTTCAGATTTAGATGCATTAGGACTAGAAAAAAGTATATTGTTATAAATAGAATCATCAAAAAGAATACATTCTTGGGGAACAATACTTAACTCCTTTCTTAAAGACTCTTGTTTAAAATTTTTTATATCAATACTATCAATTAATATTTCTCCTTTCTCTACATCATAAAGCCTATAAAGTAGTTTTACCAAAGTAGTTTTTCCACTTCCAGAATGTCCTACAAAAGCTACTTTTTCCCCAGGGTTTATTTTTAAGTAAATATTATTAATTATTTTTCGTTTATGATAACTAAATGATATATCTTTAAATTCAATTTCTCCTTTTTTAATAATTAAATTAGGGGCTTTAGGCTTATCAACTATTTCATTTTGAATTTTTTCATATTGATGCAAAGAATCAAAGTCTCCTAAAGCAGTCAAAAATCTTTTAAAACCATCCATAAAAGAAAATAAAGATCCAAGAAAGCTAAAATAAGATGCATAAATAAATGCTAAAGTACCAATTTCCATATCTCCACTAAGAATCTTAGATAATGGAAAATAAACCAAGAAAAAGGTACCAACACTAAGAATTAAAGAATTAACTGATCTAAAATAAGCATTGTATCCCCAAAGTTTTAATAATTTCTTTTTTGAATTATTAATTAAAAAAGAATACTTTTGTTTTATAAACTCTTCTTTTCCAAAATACTTTATATAATCAATATTAGTGAAAAAATCAGCCATTATTCCTCTTTCAGTATCTTCTGCAAGATTAGCTTCATACCTAGGAATCTGTTCTTTATATGAAATAAAAATTCCGTAGGATATAAATACAAAAGTTGTAATAAACAAAACTAGTGCTGAAATTAAATCAAAATATAACAAAGCACCTCCGAAAACAATTAATTGAGCAACTAATGGAACAATATTAAAAATCAAAATATCATTAATAGATTCAACAGAACGGCTACCTCTATTCATCCTAGAAATTAAACTTCCAGTTTTATGAGTTGTATGAAAGTTGTGAGATAAATACATTAAATGGCTAAAAAAATTTTTCTTTAAATCTAAAATCATATTAGAATCTAATTTATTATTTAAACGTACACGTATAAAGTAAAATATTGCCTTAACTAAAACCAATGATAAAAAAATAAGAGCTATAATTTTTAAATAGAAAATAAATTTAGTTTGAGTTATTTCCTTACTAACAAAATCAGAGCCATAATCTATAACAAACTTAAATAAAAACCTTTCAAAAATTCCAAAAGACTCTAAAGCAATAACAATAATGAAAACTAACAAAAATAACCCTTTGTAATTAGAAGCAAGCCTAAGATAAAGTTTTAAGTTTTTTGAAAAACTTACTTTTTCACCTGTTTTTTTATTAATAATCATTGTAAAACACAATATTTAAATAATTTAATATCTTTATAAATTATGCCACAGAAAGAGAATTATTCTGACTTATATGATGGTGGGAAGGATAATTTTGATAAAGAGGAGTATGATGACTATGAAGAAGATTATGAAGAAAGGGCTAATAAAGATATTCTATCAGAACCATAAGGAAAATAAGTATTTATTCTTTTCT
>CAYHYE010000013.1:0-16554 GCA_964360755.1 Candidatus Woesearchaeota archaeon | reverse complement strand
TTGAGTATCATAATAACTCACTCCAGCTAAATTCATTCCAACTAAAGATTTTCCTATTCCACTTGTTTGATTTGGAGTTGTTGTATTTGTTCCTCCTGGTAAAGTTGTATTACTACTACCTCCTCCAGAACCTCCTGCTCCACTATCACCACTTCCTCCAGAACTACTTTCCTCGTCAAGAAGGAAAACAGTTGAGTTTTTTATAAAAAAACCTGGTTTTTTTTCAATCTCTCCTCCACTTGTTGTTACAAAAGTCTGTATAACAACCCATAATGTAGCAACAATTGATATTGTCAGTAATACTAAAAGAACTGCTGTGAAAATACCAGACACCGCTTTTTTATTTTTCATATCTTTAATAAATAAAAAGAATTAATAAATCTTTATATTTAGAATAATTCATTAAAATAAATAAGATTATTAATGAAAAAGGAGGGTGATGCTTTAGGGAAACTTGGTTCCCTAAGCATGGGTATACCAAAATTCATAATCTTTTGTAAATCTATTAATACCATCAAACTTACAAAAGCCAAATCTTTCAAACTGGATTATCTGGCCCTTTTTCAAATTTTTAATACCTTCTTCTGCAATTCCTTTAATCCAAATACCAGTTGGCATGAGCACATTAGCTTTAACATCTTTTGAAATCCAATGAATTTTTTCAATTTTAGGACTATTTTTATCTGAAGTGAAAGTTGAATTTTTATCTAATTTGACATTAAATAAATGCATAAGCCTTATTTCCTTGCCCTTAAATTTATTAAAATCTTTATAATTAACATAAATATTTTTATCAATAGAAATAGTTCTCATATTTTCTTTTTCAGGATGGAGCTTAATTTTAATTTTGCTGGGCAATTTTCCAATAATATTTAATTTAATTGGTTTTTCAATAAAAAAATATCTATCAGCCTTTTTGTCAAGCTTTCTTCTATTAATTGCATAAAGATCATCTATAGGAACTGCAATTTCATTCTGATTTAATCCTATTTTTTCAACAAATTTTCTTAAACTATCAGCAAGAATTCCTCTTCTTTCTAAACTTTGAACACTCCAAGTCCTAGGATCATCCCAACCAATATATTTGCCAGAAAAAATCTCTTGCTGTGATTTGCTTTTACTTAATTTCCCTTCCATTCCTTCAAGTTTAATTAATCCTGTATAAATCAACTCAGGAGATTTCCAGTTAAAAATTTTCCAAATGAACTTCTGAACCTCGCCTTCTATCATTAGTTCCTTCCCTCTAATAATATGGGTAACTTTTAATAAATGATCATCAATAGCCCAAGAAAATTCAAGCATAGGCCAAACTCTATATTTTTTTCCTATACGAACATGCTTTCTATCTGAAATTCTAAACAAAACGCGATCTCTAAAAGCTGGATCTTTATATTTCATATCTGTTTTAATCCTTAAAACAGCCCCTCCTTCTTTCATTAAAAACATTTCTTTCCATCTTTTTAGCTGATCTTTGTTATTTAGCATTCTGCAGGCACATGAAATTCCCTTGGCCCTGTTATCTCTTAAAACTTCTTGAGAACAAGTGCAAACATATGCTTTGCCTTTACGAATAAGTTGTTCTGCATATTTATAATATATTTTCAATCTATCTGATTTATAAATAATAGGTTTTTTATAATGAACTTTTAAAAAATCAAATGCTTCTGGAATTAAAGTATAGGCTTCTAAAACAATCTGCTTTTCCTCACTTCCAATAGTATCGTCAATAACTAAAAGAATTTTTCCCTTATATTTCTCTGCATATAATGCATTAAGAAGATATGTTTTCGTATTTCCTATATGTAAAGCACCTGAAGGAAATGGGGCTATTCTGAAAACAGGTGTACCTTTTATATTTTTTAATTCAGGAAGACCTTTATCCTCTCCTCTTTGGCCAATTTCTTTTAAGTATTTTTTAAAATTACCAAATTTTACCTCTCTTTCATTTTTAGGCATTGTATTAACAAGCTTAACAATCTCTTCAATAACAGGCATTACATTTTTTATATCATCTTTTTTCAAACCATGCTGAAAAAGTTTTGGAAGTATTGCAGAGGGTATTGCCTTTTCATACTCTAAAGCATTTGCTAGAGTATATGCATAAATTTCATTTGTAAAATCTTTTGGCATACCTTTAATAAATAAAAAGAATTAATAAATCTTTATACTTATATATAAATTATTAAAATGAATAAAATCATCAATAAAAAATTCTTTGAACAAGATGCTTTAGAAGTTGGAAGAAAACTGCTTGGGAAGATTATAGAATATAAAGGATGCAAGGGAATGATAGTAGAAACAGAAGCTTACAAAAATGATCAAGCTTCTCATGCATATAAAATAACTCCTCGCAGTAAAATAATGCTTGATACTTATGGACACTGGTACATATATTTTGTTTATGGAAATTATTACTGCCTTAACATAACCACGAACAAAAATAATGCAGGAGCTGTCCTAATTCGTGCACTTGAACCTATAAAAAATATAAAAAAAATGATAAAAAGGCGCAATACTTCAAAAGTTGAAAATTTAACATCAGGACCTGGTAAAATATGCCAAGCCCTTGGAATTACAAAAAAATTAAATGGAACTAAAATAAATGATAAAATAAAAATCTTTAATTATAAATCCTTTAAAAAAGAGCAAATTTTAACAAGCAGCAGAATTGGAATAAAAAAAGATTTAGAATTGCCCTGGAGGTTTTATCTTAAAGACAACAAATTTGTAACAAAAGCAACTAGCTAGGTTTTTAATGGTTTTTATAAATTATTTTAAACTTCTAAGTTTAGATTCAAGAGGTAAACCTGCAAATTCGTTTTCAAAGCTTAGGAAAAAACATATTTTATCATAATATCTCCTAGCCTCACTTTTAAGTTTTTCAGAAGCCTCATTATAACCAGGTATATTACCATAATTACTATCACTTGAAGTATACTCTCTACACAACCTTTCCAATATTATTTTATCAGATTTTGATAACTTATCTGAAAAAAAGTAGTCTTCTTCAAGAGCCTTAAATGAATGCATTTCAAATAATTTATTATAATCTAATTTTAATTTCCAATCAATAGTTTCTCTTAAAATATTATCTTTCCTATTGTCCTTAGAATGCTTATATAATTCTTTATTGCCTTTAAAATACTTATCTGAAAAGGTTAAAACTAAATTGCCAATATAACTAAAACAAAGTTCGGCATTTTCCATTAAAATATAAAAAGTTTTATTAAATTTCATTCTGTTTTGCTTTCTAATCTCTGAATTTTCTTCTCAAGCAATTCAATTCTTTGCAATAATCTATAAACTTCATTAGATGAATTTTCAATCTGGGAGCTAAGTTTTCGCATACTTGTCTTAATTTCAGATATTTGAGATATTTGAGTTACTACATTGCTAGAAATAGCTGAATCAGATTGACCAGTAGTTGCTGAAGAATCTAAAAATTCAAGTACATTTGAATTATTAGAAGAAACATTAGAATGTGTTTTAAAAGAGTTGGATAACTTTATATCTCCCACCTTATTATTTGAAGGCATTTTATTCTCCCTAAGATCAACAGAACCTTCAGAGTAATTGTAATCTCTACTAGCCACAGGAATTTTTGCTCCTGCAATATTTCTAAAATCAACTGTCCCCTTTTTCTTTTTTCCGAAACCGAAAATACTCATAATAAAATTAAATAAACTAATTTTATAAATATGATGGTAATGAAAGGATTTAAATAATTTCTAAACTTAAAATTAAAAATGGTGACTGCATCAGAGATAATTGAAAATACATTAAAAATAAAGCTTGGTGAATCTCATCAACTAATTTATGATTCTCCTAGCGAAACTCTTGAACCAGTATATTTCTGGCTTTTAAATTTCATGAACAATATGTTTTCTGGACAAGTCGATAAAATTACAGATAATTTCGCTTCCTCTCCAGGAAGCGGACATTTTTCAGAGCAAAGCCAAAAGAAAACAATTTTACAAGAGCAAGTAATGAAAACCTTAGGTGGAATTAATCTAGTAATAAAAACAATAGTAAATATAGTCTATGATCTAAAAGATTTTGAAATAAGATTAAAACATTATGAAGCTGCAAACTCTGAAGATAAAGAAGAAAAAGAGGCTGGGATATTAGCACTAAAACAAATTTGGATGGATAATGTAGATATAAAAAGAGGACTTGGATCAATAAACCAGCTAAGCCAAGGCAACTTACAATTTGTAACACTAAGAGATGGATTTATGGTAGCCCAATCTTTGAAAGATGTTGATAAACTTGATTTAAACGACAGAGTTAAAAGAATCTTAAAACCTAGGATAGCAGAATTTTTACAATGGAAAAAATTATCAGAAGAGGAATTAAAAAAAAGGTTTAATATTGAAAAAAATTACCTAAAAAGCCAAGTAAACACATTAAAGCTTTATTCTAGGTGGATAAAACCATATTTAAAAGCAGCAACTCAATTAGAAATGTCACAAGAAAATAGACCAGAATTAGTGACTGCTTTTAATACAATTGTTTTGCAATTAACTCTTTTAGCAAAGAGGGAATTAGATTTTAATGAAAAACTATTAAGAAGAGAGCTACCAAAAGGAATTAAAAAACCTAAAAGAAAATATTATTCTATAGTTATTCTAGATTTAAAATTTGTAGGCATTCCCCAAAAACCAGGAGGACAACACTATGCATTTGGGGGGAGAGTTACTGTTGATTTTAAAGCTTATTCCATAAACGAAGATCAACTAAAAGCCTTTCATCAAGAATTAGAAAAGTCAGAAATTAGTGACGCAATGAAACTAATTGAAGGTTCAACAACAGAATCTCTTAATGAGATACAAAAAGATGTAGATTACTTCCTTGGGGGGGAAGTAAAAAATAATGAAGAAAAGGAATCAAAAAATACTAATCCATTCTCAGCTTTATTTTCAATATTTAAAAATAAAGAACCTGAAGAGAATAAAAATGAAAAAATAGATATGAAAAAAATAAAAAAGGATTCTTATATAGAAAGCTTAATGAGAAAATTAGCTCAAGACGATGCTAAAGAAAATTGTTTTAATATTTTTGATATTTATAAAAAGACGCATGGAATGGCTTCACACGATAATCCTTTTGAATAATTATAGGTATTAATGGTTCAGGTAATTGAATGACTTTAAATTTTGAGATAATATCTATTATTAATTATAGCAATATTTATAAGTTTGTTTACTAAATAATGTAATGAAAGATGATTTTTCAAGATTAAGAGGTATGGAATATTCTGGAAGAGGAATTACTCTTGGAATGACTGCTGAAGGAAATCCTTTTGTTGGTTATACTTTAACGGGGAGAAGTTTATCTTCACAGGCAAGGAAGCTAGTCTATGACAAAGAGAAAATGATAGTTAAAACAGATGTTACAGACCTAGAACAATTAAAAAAAGGTAACCCTGCTTTATTGATTTATCCAGCAATTATTTTTATTGAGGGAAAGATTATTGCAGGTAACGGTGTCCAAACAAACCTAATTGCTGATTTTGTGAGGATGAATAAAGAGGAAAATCCAAGATTTATTTTAATAAAAGGACTAAAAAATAGATTTTATGAAGGTGATATTGATATTACAAGCTACGAACCAGACGCTCCAAATCTTACCCCCAGGATAAGCGGCTGTTTAAATCAAACTAATTTAGGATTCTATGTAATAAGAAGAGTTGAACCCCCATTTAACGCTCTAGATTTGGATGCTGAAATAATACATTCAAGTTTTAGTTTAGAACCTGGAAAAGCGAAATTTGTTACCACTTATCATGGTGGAAATGAAAATCCACTACTGTCTTTTTCTAGTGAACCTTTAGAAGCGATAGTTTCATCTGTTAATCCAGATGGAATTGTAGATAGCCTTTATGAAGCAATTGGTCCAAAAAATGGAAATAATTATAGGGTTGCAGCAGCTGTAATGATGATGAACAACGGAAGAGTTAATGTATCTTTAAGAAATAGATTTGAATTAGGAAATTAAGCAATACTTTTTCTTAATTAATTTAAATTAGATCTAAATGCCTCATATGATTACTTAATCCTAAGATTAAATCTCCATAAGATTATTAATAAATTTTTAAACAACCACCAAAAATCTTAAGCATTATAACTGTTTCAACCAACTAGCTTCGCAAGTTTTTTTATTTTTTCCCAAGAAGACCTTAATTTTTTATTAGCTTTTTTAACAATAAACTTTAAAAAAACATCATTAACTAGAATTCTTCTTTTATTCATTATTGGAAATTCTAATTTTTCAGTTGAATTAAGTTCAACAACAATTCTTTTTCTTAAATTAATAATACCACATCTTTTCCAGCCAGCTTTTTTTATTGCAAAGTCTATAAGATTTTGTGCATCTTTCAAAGTTTTGCAAGAAGCATGTAAAATAACAGGATCTTGCTTGAAATAAACAAGTTTTTTTGAATTAATTTTATTTAGTTCTTTTTTTAATTCTTTAAAATTAATTAAATCATGCCAAACTTTAATGAATAAATCATTTCTTTTTAATTTTGAATCAAATAAAAGCAAAATCCTTCCCGAACATGATGAAGTTGTGTAGTAATTTTCCTTGGAATTTATTTTATTACAAAGAGTTTTAATTTTCTCATCTATACTATTTTTCAGGCTTTTATCTTTTTTAATCAATTGCTGATTTTTTTTAAAAGCAAAATTATCTATCATGATTAATAAAAAAGAAAATACTAATTAAATTTAACTAACTAGCTCTTTTGTTCTTCTTTAACTGGTTGTTCAGCTAATACAATAGAAACATAAGGCGGTTTGCTGTATTTTTCTTTAATAAGTTCAAACTGATTATTATTATCTCTAATTAATGAATTAATCATCTCCTCCCCATAGCTAGCAACACCATGTTTTGTTAAGACAGCATAATCACATAAAAGTACAGGACCTGTAAGTGGATCTTCTTGAGCTTTTTCTAATATTTTTTTTACAATATCTAATGCTACCGAAATATCAATTGAAGAAGTATCTAACTCTGATTCTAGTTTTTCACTAATATATTTTTCCATTTTTTCAGAACCACTACCCAAACATATATATTTAAAACCGTGAGCTTCATCAGGTTCTCTTAACATTCCATAAGAATCAATATACCATAATCCGCATTCATCAGGGTAATATGCAGCTAATAAAAACTCATGAGAATCTGATTCCTTTTCAGTTCTTTTTGATAATCCATTTAATTGTGCAATAAGAGGAAAATCTATTGGGGTATCATTCTCTCTTATAAAGGTTAATAAACTAATTTTTTTGCGATTTGTATTATAATGATTTATCGCCTGTTCAATCATTGCCCTCCCTCTTTCTTTCTTATCTTTTTTATCTTCTTGAGGAATAAGATGTCCAAAAAAATGAGATAAATTCTTGTTTACTATTCCGGAATATCCCATCACCCACCTATCACCTTTTATGATTTTAAACAAAAACTCAGGATCTTTTTCAAGGAGAGTTTCACCTTGAATATAACTTGACTGTGTATCAGAACCCATAATAATACCGTCAATTCCATCAGCATTAGTTCTTATTGCAATAATTGAAGTCATTTTAACCAATTAAATTAAAAATTCTACTTTTTAAGAATTTCTATACTAAAAATAGATGCTCAGCCAAAAGCAGAAATCTTTAATAAACAAAAAATTTTTATATTAAAGTAATGTATTCATAAAATGAACAAAATCTTTAAGATTCTAATATTAACTTTAATATTTTATACAGTTATTTTTATCTTAACACTAATGTTTTGTTTTGAGATCTTTAATTCAATTTGCAAAACCCTTCATTTCATTTCAGCCCCAATGACAATACTTTCAATAAACCAAAACCTAATTAGTACTTTGATTTCATCAATAGTTATTTATTTAATGATTGTATTATTAATTTATTTATTATTAAAAAAGTATAAAATATACAATATTATTAAAAATTAAATGGGCCCAGGAGGAATCGAACCCCCGTATAGCGGGCTGGAGCCGCTCAGTCTACCACTAGCCTATGGACCCTAAAGATAACTTATTTATTTAATATTAAATATAATATGGATTTATAAATATAGAGATTAACTTAAGCCATTCTTTCAATTTCATTAATCTCATCTGAAGAAATAGAAGCGCCTTTAAACTTTGCTCCATACAGCATTGCATCTAAAAGCTCTTTATCTTTAGGAACTATGCCTTTTTTATATGCAACATAAATTAATTCAGTTGATCTAATAAAAGAAGCCTTATGAAAATCTTTGCTTATTTGTTTTTGCTGTTTAACTCTTGTATGTAACTTATTCTCCAAAAGCTTTCTTAAATTCTCAGGTCTTTCACATAGCATCCTAGTTGTCCTTTCATCTATTGCAATCATACTTTTAATACCTCTATTTTGCAATAGTTTATTCAAAGCTAAAATAGAAGCTTCTCCTTGATCAACTATATGAACTGGGTTACCATCTGCAATAAAAATAGAATTTGCCTCTTTTAATAACTCATTAGCTGTATTAGAAACAGCACTATGTCTAATGTTTAAAACATCTGGAAATTCCAAAATTTTATCTTGTATTAATTTTCTAAGACGGATAGCACCTAATTTAAACTGTTGGATCCTTAATGGTCTTAAAACAATTTCATTTTCAACTTCTTTAGTAATAATAAATTTTCCAGGAAAAATTTTTTTTAAATCACGAAGCATATCTAAAAGATTATTCATGCTTAAAGTAATTAATGTGCCTGAATCAAAAATTAATACTTTCATTTTTTTAACTCCTTTGCAAAAACCTTAACTTTTTTCCCTATTTTATTCATTACTTTTAAAATATTCCCATTATTATTTTGATCTGCGTCAGGAATTTTCCAAACAACTAATTTTTTACTCAATTTTCTAAAAGTGCTAAAAATACTAGGTGGAACATTATCTGCAACAATAATAATAATATCATAATCTAAAAGCATTTTTTCACTAAGTCCATGGGTTTGTTTTTTTATATTCAACCCAAAAGATTTTGATATTTTAATTAGATTTCTGCTGACAGGTATTCCTTTAAAAACTCCTGCACTAAAAGCCCTATTTTTTGGATTTTTATTAAATTTATTAAAAAATGCTTCTGCAACTTTGCTCCTAAATCTATTATATTTGCAAACAAATAAAATTTTCATTCAAACATCTCCATTGCATTTTTAATTCTATCTTTAACAGAAACTGTTTCTCCCATTTTATTATCAGATATAGCAGTTTGGCCAGTATAATTTGAAAGCTCCCAAATGCTAATTCCTAAGAGCTTTGCAGTAGCTCCCATTGAAATTCCATGCTCGTAAACTCTTGAAGCCTTATTTATACGAGCTTTTTGAAGAACATCCTGCATATTTTTCTTTATATCTTCAGAAAATCCTTTAACTTGTGCCAATTCATTAATACTATCTCTAAATAATTCAGTTTTGTTTTTTCCTATAAAATTCTTAGAATGTTCTATAGTTTTAAGATAATAATCAAAGTATTTTTTAAAATCTTTATCTGAATAATTGCTTTTCCTTTCCAATAATTTGCTTAAAGAGTATATAATAACAGCAACCAATATATTATCAGTATCCTGATATATAGCAGCAGAATGAATTGTCTGATCGCTCAAGCTCCTAAGTTTAAAAATATCACCTAGTTTTGCAGCTTCTTCAGCTTCTTCAAGAACTTTAATAACATGGTCATGTTCCCGCATAAATAATAATAGAAAAGAGATTATTTAAATTTGTTGCAATGATTTAAATATTTATACATATTAATTAATTTATGGAAGCAATATTAGACACAAATTTCATAATTACATGTGTAAAGCAAAAAATTCAAGTTTTTGATGTAATTAAAGATATGCAAGAAATATCCGAAATAGCAATTCCTTTAGAAGTTACAAATGAGCTTGAAAAAATACAGAAAAATCCTAAATTTAATAAAAGTGAAAGAGAAGCTGCAGAACTTTCATTATTTATGATAAAAAAGAAAAATCTTACAATTACTATATTAGGAACTAAAGAAGTTGACTCTGGATTATTAAGGTATTGTATTCAAAATCCTTGTATTATTGCAACATTAGATAGAAATCTAAAAGAAAAAATCAGGAAAAAATCTCCTAAAACTAAGTTTTTAACAATAAGAAATAAAAGAAAAATTGAAATACAATAGACAGGAAAAACTTCTCTCGTAAGCTTTATAAACCTATTTTTACCACTTATTTATAAGATAAACCGCAAGAGGATTGTATGTTTTACTTAATTAATGTAGAAGATTTTATCAGAGTTGAACCTAAGCTTTTTGGGCTTCCAACTAGTGAAGCTGTTGAAAAGCAATTAAAAGAAACATATTCTGGACATTTTGATAAAGAAATAGGAATAGTTATAGCAATTACTGGAATAGGAAAAATTGAAGATGGGATAATAATTCCTGGAGACGGAGCAGCTTATTATAAATCACAATTTAAACTAATCATTTGGAAACCTGAAATTCAAGAGTTAGTTTTTGGAACAATTGACCAAATCACTAACTTTGGCGCATTTATTAATATGGGAGCAACACAAGGAATGATACATATAAGTCAAACAATGGATGATTTCGTTTCCTTTAATAAAACAGACACATTATCTGGAAAATCTTCAAAACGCTCTTTAAAAAATGGAGATAGTTGCATTGCAAGAATTGTAGCAGTATCTTATAAATTAGGAGAACCAAAGATAGGACTTACAATGAGACAACCAGGATTAGGAAAATTAGAATGGATTGAAGAAGATAAAAGAAAAAGCGCAAAAGCAAAAAAAGATGCTTCAAAATCCGAGTCAAAAGGAGCTAAAAGGAAAAAATAAAATGGAAGAACAAGAAAAAGAATTTGAAGAAGCTGATAATGAAACTGATAGTATAACCATTAAAAATAATAATGAAAAAATATCAGATAGTATAGAAGAAGTAAAACTCCCGGACAAGCTAGAAAAAATACAAGATGAAAAAATAAGGGGTAGAATTATAATTTTTAATTCTGAAAAATCAGAAATAGCGAAAAATCTTGGAATAAAAAATATTGGAGATTATACAGAAAAAGCAAAATGAATATAATTAAACAAAAAAATAACAATATGTTAAATAGAGAAGAAATTTTATTAGAAATCACAAGAGAGTCTATACCATCTAAATTAGAGTTAAAAAAGGAAATTTCTGAAAAATTAAAAAAATCTGAAGAAAATATAGTTATTGGAAAAGTACATTCACAGTTTGGCAATAAAAAATTTATAGTAACAGCAAAAATTTACAATGATCCTAAAAGCAAAGAAAATTATGAAATAATCTCAAGAAAAGAACGTAGAAAAATGGCTGAAGAAGCTACCAAAAAAACTCAAGAAAAAGATAATCAAAAAGCTCAAGAACCCAAACAATAACAATGGGAAAAAAACAAAGTGTAAAAAAAGGCAAAAAACCAAGAAGAAACAAACCAACTAGTAAGAAATATACAAAATATTCAATAGAAGGTGATAAAATAAAAAGAGCCCCCTCATGCCCAAGATGCGGGGTAGGTGTATTTTTAATGAACACGAATAATAGAATGTATTGTGGAAAGTGTGCTTATACAGAATTTAAAAGCATGAAATAAGATCTATAATTATTAGCCTCTAAAGAAACCTTTAAATTATAATCGCTAAATTTTAAGTAATTCTATAGCTCTTTCTACAAGTGGTTTGAAAGCCTCACCAACTTTTTGTTGTCTTCCAAACATTTCACTACAAACCTCTTGAGGCACGTCTTTTCTAAAAGCTTCAATTAAGTTTAACATCTCCTGTAACTTTAACCTATTTGGATAATTTCCTTCAAAATTACGTACATAAGCTTCTGCTCCCATTTGAATTTCTCCATATAAGTCCGAGATTTGTGCTACTTCTCTTGCAGAATATTCTCTTTCGTCTGTCATAATTTTCTTATGAATCAGGTATTTATAAACCTTTCTATTTGTAATTACTATAAAGTGATTAACTTAAAAGTTTAAAGACCAATTAATGTTACAATACACCTCTAAAAGAACCTTTAAATATCTCTATAAAGCAACAAATATTAGTATAATATTAAAGCGGAGTTCAAGATCTATAAATAATGATAATGAATTATTCCGCATATCTTTTTTATTTTATGATTATCAAACCCCAGAAGAGGAAATCCAACGAACAAAAAGTATGTTGAACTGCCTCTAGTGGGGAAAAAGAGGTGATAAAAATGATATGTATAATGACTATTTAAAGTTTTCGTCTGTTACTATTCTAAAATGACTTTCCCTTTTTTAACCAACCACTTATTAAATATAACGCTATTATTTATAAATCTTATTATACTCGAAAACATATATGGATGAAATAAAAAAGAGACAAATTTTAAGAAAAACTGAAAAAATAAGCCAGGACCAGTTCCAAGATTTCGTTTTTAGTGATGAATTATCATGGCAGGAAATTATTTATGACCTAATAAACACAGAACAACTAGATCCTTGGGATATAAATATTTCAAGATTATCCCAAAAATACCTTGATCGTATACAAGAATTAGAAGAAACAAATTTTATGCTTTCAAGTAAAGTTCTATTAGTCTGCTCATTATTATTAAGAATAAAATCAGAACTTCTTTTAAACAAGTACATTAGAAATTTAGATGATGTTTTATTTAATAAAAAAGAAGAAGAGCAAATACTAAGAATTGACGAGTATGAAGATTTTGAAGTTCCAGAACTACTTTCTAAAACCCCATTACCAAGATACAAAAAAATTTCTCTGCAGGAATTAGTTGAAGCACTAGCCAAGGCTGTAAAAACAGAAGAAAGAAGAATTTTAAGAAAAAAAATAGAGCATGAAACTTATGAAAGAACAAAATTTTTCATTCCAAAAAAAACAATAAATATACAAGATAAAATAAAAAATATTAGTTTAAAAATAAATGAATCATTCAAAAAACATGAAAAAATCAAATTTTCTGAATTTTCTGGTCCAAAAAAAGAAGATAAAATAGACAGTTTTATTCCTTTACTACATTTAGATAATCATAATAATTTATGGCTCAACCAGGAAAATCATTTTGATGAAATCTGGATACATAAAGATGGAAGCCAGTTTATTCAAAAAGACGATTTCGAAGAGGCTGAAGAATAATTTTAATTAGAGAAATATCAAGACCTCAATAATTTCTAACTTCCCAAAAAATAGTATTTCTATTAGGAATGTCACCGACAGCAACTTCATAGGTGCTAAATTCCACAACAGAATCAGGAAAACGATCTAATATTGCTTCTAAATCAGCAAAACTTGATGGACAAAGAGTATGTTGCAATAAGAGTTTAGCTAAAAGACCTGTTCTTGTTTGAGAAGAAATTTCAAGAGCCTGATTCATTGGAACCTTTTCAAAAGTGCACAATAAATACCATCCAAAAGACTCAGAAATAATTACCTCCCCTTGTAATATAAGACGTTTATCAGGCATGGATTGATTAAAAGAAATCCCAGATTCCCTAATTCCATATTCTCTTCTCCAATATTCAATTCTTTCAGGAATATTTATCAAAGGAACATTATACTCAACTTTTTTTCTATCAATACCTTTTTTTGAGCGCATACATACTTTTCCCTTCCATCCACTTTCAATAATTTCTTGATAAGAATTCCAAGTCAAAGCCCTATTACCAAAAATGTCTGCGTTATAAAGAAGATAAGATTCATCTTTGTTATTTACAGATTTCCTAGCAATAATCCTTCTAATTTGTTCTTCATTACCCATCATAAAGATCTATTATAGATCTTTTTAAAAATTTGTATTCAAAAGAAAAGTTTAAATAAATTAAATGTTTATTATATGGATGGTTTGTAAACTAGACATTTGCAAAAGAATAGTCATTAGACCAGAAGTCCAGTATGCAATTTCAATAGAGGGATATTTCTACCTAGCAGAAATATTAGGACAAGAAAACGGAAATTTAGCTTTAGGAAAAGGGACTGAATATCAAATGAAAAAACCAGCAAGTATTTCTGAAGAATTTAGTTTCAAATTTATACCTTTTGAAACAATTACTGGATTATTTATCATTGAAAAAGACGAAAATATTAATGATATAACTAAGATTTTAACTTCTTAACCATATCTTTCTCAGATAATTTACTTTCCTTTCCACTCTTCAAATCTTTAAAAGTAAATTTCCTTTTTTTTATTTCCTCTTCTCCTAAAAAAATAGCATATTGAATATTCTTAGAATTGCAATATTCCAAAGCCTTAGATGGCTTGCCATAAAATAAAGAGCATTTAATTTTATTTTTCCGTAATTTTTTAACTAAATTTATTGCTTCCTTATCTCTATCAATTGAAATTACAAGTGCTTTTCTATCATCAAAGGAAAGCTTAGAAACTTGGGAAATTCTTTCAACTCCAAAACTTATACCTGTTGATTGAATTCCATTGATTAAATAACTTCCGCCAGCACAAATTGTTTCCTTTAAATTACTCTTAATCTCAAAAACATTGCCATTATAATAGCTTAATCCCCTCGCAAGATTAGAAGAAAATTCAACTTTTACACCATAAAATTTGCAATATTTTTTTAATTCTTCAATATACTTATATGAACTATATTTTTTAAAATAAGCTTCTTTATTTTTAAAAACAGATAAAAGCTTTTCAGCCTTATATTTTTTTAAGTTGGTTTTAACTTCTTTTTCAGTTAATTTATCCAATTTATCAATTTCTTTTATAACATCATTTTTATTAGTTATTTTTTGCTCATCTAAAATTTCATTTAAAAGCTTTTTGTTATTTATATAAATTTTATATTTTATGTTTAATTTATCCAAAATTTCCTTTGTTAGATAAAGAATTTCAGCTTCATCCCTTATTGTTGAACCTATAATATCTACATCACATTGAGTAAACTGTCTGGATCTATTAGCAGAAATAGGCTCGTCTCTAAAAACAGGACCGATTTGAAATCTTTTGTAAGGTAGTTTTTTATTTTGAGCAAGTCTTTTAAGTTGAAAAGTAAATTCATATCTTAAAGCTAAATTTCTTTTACCCTTATCACTAAGCTTAAAAATATCACTTACAGCTTCATCATTTACATTATTACCTTTAACAAATTCTTCATATTCAATAACTGGAGTTTCAACTATCTCAAAGCCACAAAGTTCAAATATCTCTGAGATTATTTTTTTAATCTCATTTTGCTTTAAAGCTTCTTGTCCTTCTATATCTCTAAATCCTTTTACTGTTTCAGTGTTCATGCTTAATTATCAATAATTTTAGATTTAATAATATTGCCTTTTCTATTCATTCTCTCGATAAAGTGGTCCATAGACTTTATCTTTTCCATCAAGACCGCAATATTCAAACGAGCACGCATAGCTATTATAACGTGGAAGTGGAGAAATTGGTTTAATATCCAATAATCCAGCACTTCTCCTCTGAATAAGATTCAAAATTAAAGAAGAAAGTTCCAAATCTCTTTTTAATCTTGATAATCTATAAGGACACCCAATACATTCTTCTAAAGGAGTATTCTCATAAATGCTTTCCATTTTAATAAAAACCTCCTTTCAGACAATATAAAATTCTAAAGATATTTTTAAAAAATAAGTACAAACTAGAAAAATCAAATTCTTGTTTTGTGAACACAACCAGCGCTTTGAGCGCCTTTCGCCCCATTCATTATACTTTTCATAATAAATCCATGAAATAACTGTTTTTAAATATTGCGATTGAGTTTAATATTACTCTTTGCTAAATGTATTTGAAATCATAGTTAAATTTAAAAAGGTTAATAATTAATACAACTCATGGTAAAAGAAGAAACTAAACTAGTAAAAGAAGCTAGTCAAGAAGCTAAAGAAGAAAGTACAATTACTTTTAAAAAATCGACTTTATGGAAATTTTCTACTTTTCTATTCCTAGGACTTTTTATTCTCTCTATATTTACTGGAGGATTTAATAATTTCGGCGGAGGACTTACTGGTAAAACTATTGAAGATACTGGAGATAGTGGCGGTGATCTTGTTGCTAGTCCAGGAAAATTACCTGTAAAAATTACTAGTGAAGATCCTATACTTGGGTCTAAAACTGCTACTATAAAAGTTGTTGAATATTCAGATTTTCAGTGTCCTTTTTGTGCTAGAGCAGCTACTGGCTCTGTACAAGATTTAAAAGATAGTGACTATTTTAAAAAAGGACAAGTGGCTTTAATTTACAAACATTTCCCATTAAATAGTATTCATCCATATGCTCAAAAAGCTGCTGAAGCATCAGAATGCGCTAACAGGCAAGGCAAATTCTGGGAATACCATGATCTACTTTTTGCAAATCAAGAATCATTAGATGTTATAAATTTAAAATCTTACGCAGCCCAATTAAAACTAGATACTACTAAATTTAATAAATGTTTAGATAATGGAGAAGCAACTTCAAAAGTAAATAAAGATTTAACTGAAGCGACTAATGTTGGTGGAAGAGGAACTCCTTACTTTGTTTTAATTAATAAAGACGGAGAAAC
>CAYHYE010000012.1:0-17544 GCA_964360755.1 Candidatus Woesearchaeota archaeon | reverse complement strand
TGCGCTTCATGCGCTGGAAATATAGAAAGAAGCTTGAAAAAAGTTCCAGGTATTAAAGAAGTTTCTGTGAGTTTAATGACAAAAAAAGGATTTGTTGAAGCAGAAAATAATGTTTCAGAAGATGAAATTAAAAAAGCAGTTGCAAGAGCAGGATACAAAGTTTCAAGCATAATTTCAGCATAAATTAATAAATTTTATATTTAATTTATTTTAAAATGAAACATAATGAAAACAACCATCACGAAGAGCATAAAATAGAAGATAAAGAGCTTAAATCTTGGATGATAAAAATGATTGTTGCATGGATTTTTACAATTCAAGTAGCTGTGCTGATGTTTTCTGAGAGAATTTTTGGAATAATGATTCTTGAAGAAGAAATTATGACTTTAGCTATTTTAATTTTAGGATTTCCAGTTGTTTTCTTAGCAGGATTTCAAACACTGAAAAGCGGTTTCAGGGGATTTGCAAGATTTTATTTTAACATGGATTCACTTATAGCTTTAGGAACAGTTATTGCATATTTAACAGGCATCTTTAGTTTTTTTGGATTTGTAGAAGATTATTCAGGAATATCTTCAATGATTATGGCTTTTTTTATCACAGGAAAATATGTTGAAGAATATGCTAAGGGTCGTGCAAGCCAGGAAATAAAAAAACTCTTAGAACTAGGAGCTAAAAATGCCAGCATTATTAAAAATGGAAAGGAAATAGAAATTTCAATTTCAGAAGTTAAAGTTGGTGATGTAATGATTATAAAACCAGGAGAAAAAATTCCAACAGATGGAATTGTTGTTAAAGGAGAAAGTGCTGTTGATGAATCAATGGTTACAGGAGAAAGTCTTCCAATAGATAAAAAAGCAAAAGATTTTGTTATTGGAGCTACTATTAATCAAGATGGGATTTTGTATGTAAAAGCAACCAAAGTAGGAAGTGATACTTTCTTAGCGCATATAATTGAACTAGTTGAAGAAGCTCAAGGAACAAAAGTTCCTATACAAAAATTTGCAGATAAAATAACTAATATTTTTGTTCCATTTATTGTTATTTTATCATTAATTACATTTATTGGATGGTATTTTTTAACTAAAGATATTAGTATGGCGATTGGAATTGCAATTGCTGTCCTTGTAATTGCCTGCCCATGCTCTTTAGGATTAGCAACTCCAACAGCATTAATGGTTGGTTCAGGAATGGGAGCTAGAAGAGGAATTTTAATTAGAAAAGGAGAAGCAATACAAACAATGAAAGAAGTTAAAATAATTGTATTTGATAAAACAGGAACAATTACAAAAGGGCATCCAGAAGTCACAGATATTTACACAAAATCAAATGAAAGATACTTATTGGAAATTGCCGGAAGTTTAGAAAAATTAAGCGAGCATCCAATTGCTAAAGCAATTGTTGAAAAATCTAATTTAAAAAAATATCTTGCTGTAAAAAATTTCAAAAGTCTGAGAGGAAGAGGTGTTCAAGGAGAAATAAGAAGTAAAAAGATTTTTATTGGAAATAGAACTTTAATGAAAGAAAAGAATATTGATTTAGGCATTTATGAAAATAAAGTAAAAGAATTAGAATTGAAAGGAAAAACAACAATGATTGTTTCTGAAAATAAAAAAGTCATTGGAGTTATCGCAGTAGCAGATGCAGTTAAAGAAGATTCTAGTGAAGCAATAAAAAAATTAAATTATTTAAAATATAGGACAATAATGCTTACAGGAGATAATGAGATAACAGCAAAAGCTATTGCTTCACAAGTTGGAATAAAAGAAGTTATTGCAAATGTTCTTCCTGAAGATAAAGAGAAAAAAATAAAAGAATTGCAAAGAAATGCAATGGTTGCTTTTGTAGGAGATGGAATTAACGACGCTCCAGCTTTAAAACAAAGCAATGTTGGAATTGCAATGGGTTCTGGAACAGATATTGCCATTGAAGCTGGCGATTTAGTTTTAACAAAAGGCTCTTTAAACGGAGTTGTTCAAGCAGTTAGTTTAAGCAAAGCAACTTTTTCTAAAATAAAACAAAATTTATTCTGGGCTTTTGCATATAACATTGCTGCAATTCCACTAGCAGTTGCAGGATTTGTGAATCCAGTTATTGCTGAAATTGCAATGGCTTTGTCAAGCATAACTGTTGTTACAAATGCAAATTTATTAAGAAGGAAAAAGGTTTAATTACTGTTTTCTAGTTATAATCCAAGAAGCAGCTATTGCAACTAAAATTAATAAAACAGCCCCATAAATTCTTTCAGAATATAAAAAACGGTCAATATAAGGTCGAAAAAATGGATTAAAAACAACAATAGCGCTCCACAAAAATGCAATAACTAAAATTCCAATAAATACCCAAGCTAAAGTTGGAGTCATAAACTTATCCATGTCTTTTTGAGAAAGACCCACAATCATCATTAAAAAAAATAAAGATAAAATCAAAATCATAAACCATGGAACTATTGTCTGTATAAAAGCAACACCTGGAGAAAAACTAATAAAAATAATTCCAAAAACAAAAGAAACAAGCAAATTAGTAAATGCATGATCTCCTAAAATTTCTGTCTTAGTTAAAACAGCATAAACAACTGTAAATACAAATAAAAAGCCAAATACAGGCATATAATAAGCTAACCAAGAAACATCAAAAGCCATTTTATTTACCTCGGAGCATGAACATCATAATATCTAGCTGGAAATGGGACAGCTCCAGGAGCCACTCTTCCAGAACCAACTATAATAAATACAAAGACTAAAATAATTACACCTGCAACAATAGCACTAATATTGCTCTGCCACCAACTTCCAGTCCACCAAGAATAATCGCTAAAACTTGTCAATAAAATAATAATAGATAAAATAGCTGCTACAGTAAAAAATATAACAGATGGTCCTCCAGGCCTGCTAAAATCAACAAATAAACCACTTAAAATCATAAATACCAATAAAATTGAAAGACCTATTCCAAGTTTTGGAAAAATTGCTTGGAAAAATATAGGCACAGCATCAAATTGTAAAGATAAAAGAGCAACAGCAATTGCAATAACTGCATTAACTCCTTTAGCATCATTTCTATTCTCAACACCAAGTAAATTAATTTTATATAAAATAGCAAATACTAATGCAAAAATAAGCATAAATGGTAAAATATAATAGAAAAATCCAAAATCAGCTAATTGTTGTAATATAACTCCTATTGGTGCTACCATATATAAAAAAAGAAATTCTCGTTTAAATACCTTTCGAAATTATTCGTCTTTTTTTCCTTTCCTCTTCATTCCAGGAGCCACAACAGCTGCAATAGCTCCTATAACAATTATTAAAAGAATAATATTAGATAACCAATTATTATTTCCATAATCAAAAAACAAAGCATAATAAACCCTATCCCATTGACCTGTAGCAACTAAAACAGCTATAACAATCGCAATAACAATTAAAATCCCAAACCCAACTTTTACAGAAGTTGGTAAACTTAGACCCTTTTCAATATCACTTGCAACAAATCCAAATAAAACCATAAAAACTAAAAGTATAACAAGTGAAACAGCTAAAAATGGCATTAAATTAATAATAATGTCAGTACTCCATGAAAAAGCAACAACTATCAAAGCTATTGACAATGCGACCAAAGCATCAATCTGTGCCTTTTCCTCTCCAAGCACCTTAGATTTCTGTAAGATTGCAAAAATTAAGGTAAAAATAAGAAGAAATGGGTAAATCACCCTTACTGCAAAATCACTAGCTAAAATTGTCTCAATTGCCATCTATAGAAATAAATAAATCAGTCTTTTTAATAGTTTCTATTTAATTAAAATATAAGAGAAATTAAAATTTAAGCAACCTCTAATTCTGGCATATCATGTTGCATTGGCATAGCAACTCTATTAATAATAAAAACATCCCCTATAGACTTAACATAGCTATGAGGGATTATAACTCCTCTAGCTCCATTAAAAATATTGCTGATACTACCTCCAACCCTTATCCTCCAAGAATCAACCTTGTTATTTACTAAATTAGCTTCTTCTATCTCGCCGAAGAAATCTCCCTCTTCAGTAAGAACTCTTTTTCCAATAACATCACTAATTTTTTTTATTTTTAGCATGATTTTTTTAGCAATGTTTTATTTATATACTTTTCTATTGTAGAAAACTATAAATGAGAAAGTTTATAAGATACTAAAACAAATAAAAATCATGCTAAATGAACGTGAATTACTCCATATAATTTTAGTAACAATTGTTTTGGTTTTTGCTATAACATTTAAGCAAATTATAAATTTAGGGGTTGATTATATATATTTGGCAACTATTTTTGTTTTTATAATGTTTATTATTTTAATAAACCTATTAGCAAAAAAATATGTTGCTTATAAATATGAAGCTAATCTTGAAACACAAATTTGGAATTGGCAAAGATTTGGATTCAAAAGACACCATTATTTCAAAAATCCAATTCCAGTTGGAATAATTGCTCCTACTATAATAACTGTATTAACTTTAGGTAATTTCTTGTTTTTGGCTTCACTTGAGTCAAAAATAGAGGGAACTTCTGCAAGAGCTTCAAAATCTCACGGAAGATTTAGATTTACAGAAATGACAGACAGCCATATAAGTTTTATTAGTGGAGCTGGAGTTATAGCAAATCTAATTTTAGCAATTATTGCCTATCTAATAAACTTAGGACAATTAGCTGAATTGAGCATTTATTATGCATTTTATTCTATAATCCCATTCGGAAATTTAGATGGTATGAAAATCTTAATGGGAAATAAAAATTACTGGTTTGCTTTAGTAATTATAACATTGCTATTTTTATCATATGCTTTATTCCTTCCAAAGTAATTAAAAGATTGCAAAATCTTATATATCTAAAAATTTTATCATTTAATGGAAAATTTCCTTTTAAATATAAAACCAAGAGATTATCAAAAAGAAATACTTGAAACTTGTAAAAAAGAAAATTCATTAGTTGTTTTACCAACAGGGATTGGAAAAACACTTATAGCTTTAATGCTATCAATAATAAGAATGCAGGAATATCCTCTAGAAAAAATCTTATTTTTAGCTCCAACAAAACCTTTAGCTGAACAGCATTTTGTTTATTTTAAATCGCACCTTTCTGAGCTCTTTGCTCAAATGGATTTATTTACTGGTAAAATAAATCCGCAAAAAAGAAAAAAAATTTGGCAAAAATCTGACATAATCTTTTCAACACCACAATGTATAGCAAATGATATTAAAAAAAACCTTTATGATTTAAAAGAAATTTCATTATTAATAGAAGATGAAGCCCATAGATGCGTAAAAAACTATTCTTATACTTTTGTAGCAAAAAAATACAACGAGCAGTCTATACATTCTAGGATATTAGGATTAACAGCCTCTCCAGGAACAGATAAAAAAACAATAAAAACAATTTGTGATAACTTACTAATAAAAAATGTAGAAATAAGGACAAGAGAAAGTAAAGATGTTAAAAAATATATACAAAAGCTAAATACTAATGTAATAAAAATAGAATTCCCAAAAAAATTTCAAGAGATAAGAGAATTGCTGAAAAAAATTTATGTTGAAAAAGTAAACGATTTAAAATCAAGAAACCTATTATATGGGCCAGTAAATAAAATAACTTTATTAGAAACGCAAAAAAGAATTATGAATTCCATTACAACTGGAAATAAAAATTATAATTTATTTCATGGAGCTTCTTCTTGTGCAGTTGCCATAAAAATTCAACACGCACTTGAATTATTAGAAACACAGACATTATATTCTTTAAATAATTATATAGAAAATATTAAGAAACAGGCTTCAATTAATAAAAGCAGGGCAGTTAAAAACTTAGCAAATAAATCAGAATTTATCTTAGCTGATCAAATGATAAAGGATTTAATAGATAAAAATTTAGAGCACCCAAAACTTTTAGAGTTAAAATCTATAATTGAAGAAAAAATTAAAAATAATCAGAAATCAAAAACAATAGTTTTCTCACAATATAGAGATAGCGTAGTAAAAATATCAAAAGAATTAAACCAGTTGAAAAACGTTGACGCAAAGATTTTTGTGGGGCAGATGAAAAAGAAAGATTCTGGATTATCTCAAAAAGAACAACAAAAAATAATAGAAGAATTTTCAGAAGGTAAGTTTAATGTTATTTGTTCTACATCAATAGGAGAAGAAGGATTAGACATTCCTGAAGTAAATTCTGTAATATTTTATGAACCAGTTCCTAGTGCCATAAGAAAAATACAGCGCACAGGACGTACTGCTAGACTTGCTCCTGGGGAATTAATAGTATTGATAACTAAAAATACCAGGGATGAAACATTTTATTGGTCAGCAATAAAAAAAGAAAAAAGAATGTATAAAGCTATAAATGAAATAAAAAATGATTTAAACGAATTTGGAAAAATAATTTTATATGATAAACAAAAAAAGCTAGTTTAATGGCATTACTAAATATATTTTCAAAAGAAAAATTGCAAGAAACTAATGTTAAAAAACCAAAAATTATAATTGATACAAGAGAAAAACAATCTTTATTACCTTCATTGTTAATGAAAAATGGTCTTGAATTAGAATTTAAAAATTTAAATGTTGGAGATTACATTGTAAAAGACGTGGTAATTGAAAGAAAAACTGTTTCAGATTTTATAAGTTCAATGTTAAATAAAAGACTTATTAACCAATTAAAAAATTTACAAAATATAAAAAATAAAATCTTAATAATAGAAGGTATAGAAGAACAGGAATTATACCATGCTGAGTCTAATTTAAATGAAAACGCTATAAGAGGATTTATTTTATCTATAATTTTAAACTATAAAGTTCCAATAATATTAACAAAAAATTCAGAGGATAGTGCAAAATTCCTAACTGTCTTAGCAAAAAAACCAGATAAAGAACGAGAAATTGGAATAAATGCTAAAAAGAAAGCTAAAAATAAAAAAGAGCAATTACAATATATATTAGAAGGCTTTCCAGGAATAGGTCCAAAAACAGCAAAAAAACTTTTAAAAGAATTTAAAACATTAAAAAATATATTAAATAATGATATTGAAAATTTAAAAAAACTAATAGGAAAAAAAGCTGAAATTTTTAAGCTAGTTGATTCAAACTATAACTAGTCTAATAAAAATTAGGATTTATAAACCATCCAGCGTCAATAAAAATATAACCGCCATTCTTCCAATATCTAGAATCAAATCTTTTAAAATTTTCAAACATTATTTTATCTGAAGATGCAAAAACAAGAATACCTTTATAATTTTCAGCTATTTTCTTCTCTAAAGAAGACCTTAATACCTCAAGAAACCCTAAATTTTTTATTCCATACAATATAATTCCATCATAAATATATTCTCTTTTTGAGCATTCCAAAAATTCATTAAAAATAATATCAATAAATTGTATTGGGCTAAAAGTATTTTGAATTTTATTTCTCTTAACATCCATTAAAATTAAATCAAATAATAATTTAAAAATAAGATTATAAATTTAAATATATAATAAAAAAACAAAAATATTATAAATGATGCGATCATTTTTTAGTTATATTTAATATAGGAAAACTTTCTATAGTTATCAATTCATTTGAACAGCAATCTCCTTATTTGCAGACATTTCCATCAAAGACTTATAAATTGCTCCATTAGAAGTTAAAACTGATTCCATTAGATTAAATTTGTCGACAATAAATTTTAATCCATTAACTTTTATTTTTTTTAATTCATCTAGAAACATTTCCTTTTGTTCAACTTTTTGAGGCCTAGCTAAGGTTATATGCCCCATGAACCTATTCTCTTTTTGAAATAAATTCTCTAAAACAAAATCTATACCTTTTTGTAAGTCAAATATTTTTCCTTGACGCACTCCAAGCCAGATTATTTTAATGAAATCTTCTGAAAAAACACCTATGTGATCTATTTCCAAATAAAATGGATCAAACTTCATATTTTGTAAATGCTCTTTAACAGCAATAATTTCTACATCTGAAATTTCACCTAGAAATTTTAAAGTTAGATGTAAATTTTCTAGTTCTGTAAATTTCCCTTTTATCAATCCAAGCTTATCAATTTCCTTTTGAATTTTAAGAATTTCTTTTTTAATATATTCTGGCAATTCAATCGAAATAAATACTCTTTTCATTTAAAATTAAAATTAAACATACTAATAAATCTTGTTATTTTAATCTTTTAGCTAATAATTCTCCCAATATTTTAGCTCCAAACTTTACGGTTTGATTATTAACATCCAAATCTGGATTAACTTCATTTATATCAATCACTCTCAAATTGTTTAAAATATTTAATCTTTGTAAAAAATAAATTAACTGCCTTGTTGTAATTCCCGCACTTTCTTTATTAGCTGTACCTGGAACAAAGACACTATCAATTACATCTATATCAATGGAAAGATAAATTTGATTATTTCTTGAAAGCTCCATGATAATATCACAAACTTCTTGATACTCTTCTAAATCATGCATCCTATAAACCCTAATTTTGTTTTCATCTAAAAAACTATTTTCTTTATTATTGCTATTCCTCAATCCAATAAGGATTATATTTTTTGATGGGAAGCCATCATTTATTAAGGCCCTAAGCCATTGCCTGTTATTTGGAATCTTATTATAGTCTTCAACATCTGCATGGGCATCAAAAATAATTAAAAACGGATTTTTATGCTCACTGTTACAAACTTTCATAAAAGCTTTTCCTATACTATAACACATTGAACCATCCCCTCCTAAAAAAATAATTTTTTCATTGATTTCTATAATTTCAGCAGAATTTTCATAAATTAGTTTATTAGCTTGGTTTAAATTTGCATTGTCTAAATGAATTTCTTCTAAATTTAAATCTCCTTTAATAATTTCTTGCCTATTTTCTGAGGAGTATTTATTTGGAAAATTTTTAATAATTTCATTTCCAGCTTTCCTGCATCCTAAATAATCATTACTATTTTCAATAGGAACTTTAACGACGATCATTTTATATAAAAACTAAATTTTCTTTTATTCAGGCACTAAAGCAAAAAAGCTATAATTTTTAATTTTTGCAAGATCTTTTACATCCTTTAGCTTAACAGACTTAATTCTATCAATAAATTTTTCAACTTCTTGAGCATTCCCCTTAATTTCTTCTATAATTAAATTCATTAAAATATTATGGGAGTCTTCTTGAGAAATTAAATAGTTACCTATTATCTGTTCTTTAACTTGATTTAACTCATTTTCATCAAGAGTTTTATTAACTTTTTTAAATTCATCAAGGATTAATTTTTTAACATGTTGAATTTTATCTTGAGTTGTTCCTATATAAATTTGGCTATAGGAAAAATCTTTCTCACCTTCTAAAGAGCCTTTAATAGCATAAGCCAAATTTCTTTTTTCCCTTATCTCAGAAAACAATCTAGAACTCATCCCGCCAGCCATCATAACAATAAGGATATGGGCTGCATAGAACTTTTCGTCATTAGGTAAAGGATTATGATAAGCAAAAACCAAATTAGCTTGATCAATGCCTTTTCTTTTCTCAATTTTCTCACCATTTTGTAATTTAATTTTTGGATATTCAATCATACTTTCCTTGTTTTTAAAATTCTTTTCCACAAAATCACAAAGAAAATTAAAATCTGCATCACCAACAACACAAAGCATCATGTTATTTGGCGAGTAAATCCTATTAAAAAATTTTTTTAACTTTTCTTGATTGTTCGATTTCATAGATTCCTTAGTACCAATAATAGGGATTGAAAAATCACCCATGTATAATAAAGATTTAATTTTATCCATAATGTGCATTCTTGGATTATCTTGATACATCTTCATTTCTTCGAAAATAACAAGTCTTTCTTTATCTATCTCTTTTGAGTCAAAAACAGGATTTTTAACCATGTCACTTAACACATTTAAAGCAACATCTAAATGTTTTGATGGCATCTTACACCAATATGCAGTAACCTCTTCTGAAGTAAATCCATTCATTTCTCCGCCATTACGTTCAATTTCCATAGAAATTTTTTGTGTATTTCTTGTAGGAGTTCCCTTATAAAGCATATGCTCAATAAAATGAGAGATTCCCTTATCTTTAGCAAATTCATTTCTCCCGCCTTGTCTAACTGCAAAGGCTAAAGAAACAACTCCATTCTTCCTTTCCTTAAAAACTACAGTCATTCCATTTTTTAAAACTTTACGCTGAATCATAAAAAATAAATAGCAAAGATGTTTTTAAAGATAACTATGGCTTCAACTAATCAATCTCCAGCATACCAAAAAGCAGAACAGAATTTTCTTAATTCCAAAGATGATGAAGAGCGGGTATATTGGCTAGAAGAAATGATTCGCGAATGTCCTAAGCATAAGTCAGCTGAAAAAATGCTAGCAAATCTAAAAACAAGACTTATAAAGTTAAAGGGAAAAATTGAAATAAGAAAAAAAATAAAAAAATCCTCTGGAAAAGAAGGAATAAAAAAAGCTGCTATGCAGGTTGTTTTAATAGGGTTTGCAAATTCTGGAAAATCATCATTAATATCAAAATTAACAAATGCAAATCCTAAAATTTCAAATTATCCATTCACAACAAAAGAACCAATAATTGGAATAATGGAATACCAAAGAGTACAAATTCAAATTATAGAAGACCCAAGCTTAAAGGGAGAAAATTTCGATATTGGATTAGTCAACTCAGCAGATTCATTACTGATCATAATTACAAAAATTGAAGAAATAAAAGAGATACAATCAATAATTTCAAAAGCTAAAGGCAAGCAAATTATTGTGTTAAATAAATCTGATTTACTAAATGATAATGAAAAAAGAAAAATTATTGAAACTTTAAGATCTAAGAAATATAATTTTATTTTAATATCTTGTTTAACAAATGAAGGAATTGAAGAATTAAAAGAAAAAATATTTGAAAGTTTTAAAATTGTTAGAATTTATTTAAAAGAACCTGGAAAAAATCCTACAGACAAGCCATTAATTGTAGAGCCGAATTCAACAGTTTTAAGTGTTGCAAAAAAACTAAGCAAACAACTTGCATCAAATATAAAAGAAATAAGAATTTGGGGCCCTTCAAGCAAATTCCCAAATCAAAGAGTTGGTTTAAATCATATTGTCAAAGACAAAGATATAATAGAATTCCATACTAGGTAACTTATATTAATAAGCTTCTTTGCTTAATTTTTCTAATTTGTTTTTATTATCTCTAAAAATTTTCAATAAACTATTAATCTCGTCGGTAAAAGCATTTTTCAAATCCATTGGGTGGAGCTTTTTTTGAATAAAATCTTTTTCTATATCTTCATAATTTTTATATATTATATTACCACCGAATTTTTTATCTCTTTTAACAATAAATTTTTCCTTATTATCTTCTTTTATAACCATAATAACATATTTTAAAAATGCTAGCAATCCATTATCTGGATTTCCTTCAACACATTCTGCATTTTTAACTTTACTTTTAACACTATTTTCATCATCTAATAAATCTATTTTAGATTTTGTATCAGAGGCAGACATTTTCTTTCCAATAAGCCCAGGAATTAAAGGAGTCATTAGCTCTATTCGAGAATCATAACCTATTTTTGGAAGATTCTCTCTAGCAAACATTAAAATTTTTCTCTGATCTATACCACCATACTGAATATCAACTTTCAAATACTCTTCGTCAAGAGCTTGCATAATTGGATATATCAACCCAGAAAGCTTTGGATTATCTCCAAACTTAACAACTTCAGACGCTGCTCTTTTGCAATCATTTATAGAGTTTATCGTCGACAACTGTAAAACATCATACATATATTTTGGTTTAAGCTGAAATTCACTTCCTTTAACAAATTCCAAATTTTTAATATCGACATTAATTGATTTAAACATTAGTGGAATAACAAATTTATAATAATCGTATCTTTTATCTAAAATCTCCCATGGGGTGCCATCTAAAGCTCCGTGCAAATCAGCAAGTAAAATTTTTACCTTAAATCCAGCTTTTAAAAAATCAGCTAGCTTTAAAACCCATACAAAATACGCTATATGCGGCCTTCCGGTAATAGCTGTTCCAACATAAACAGCAGGTTGTTTTTTGCTTTTTAAAAGTTTTTTTAATTCTTCTTCTGAAACAATTTCTTGAGTGTTTCTTTTTATCAAATTAAATTTATCATTTAAATCCATATCAAAGAAAGTAAAACTTTATTATTAAATCTTTCCTTAAAAAATATGAAAAAATTAGCATTAATCTTCTCAATTATTGGAATTTTTATTTTAGTTTTAATTAGCAATTTATCAGAAATAAATGAATTAAATATAGAAGAAATTAGTAAAAGCCAGCTAAATGAAAAAATAAAAATTTCAGGTAAGGTTTCAGATGTTTTAATAAATAAAGATGACTTTGTAGTCTTTAAAGTTTACAATAATGTAAGTTATATAAAAGTCATTTGCAATTGTAGCACTATAAAGAAAAATCAAGATTTAATTATTATTGGCAGACTAACTAAATATAAAAATGAATTACAAATACAAGCTGATAAAATAATTATTTTAACTTAAGATAATATAAAAAGCATTTTATCATAATTCTAGCATTCAACTTTAAATATGCATATTGTAATATATTCTAATCTTAAAAAACTAGCTTCCTTATTGATTATTTAAATAATTAAAACCATATTAAAACTACTACAACACTTTCTAACTAATATCATTGTAATTTATCTAACTTTCTTAAAAGATAATCTACAGCCTTTATTGAACATTATAACATATAAAATAACCTTCATTCCATAAAGAAAGATAATCATCTAGACGCTAATTAACAAAAACCTATCTTCTTCTTTTTATTAAGAAAAAAGCAGCTATTGCAGCAATTAAAACAACTAAGACTATTACAAATATGATTGTTTTTATAGGTTTTTTAGCTTCTGGTACAGGTGGCTGCTCAAGTTCTTCTGCTCTTTTTTGAGCCTCATCCTGAGCTTGTTCAGCTTCTTGAGTAACTGACTCACTAATAGAAACTATTGAAAGATCAGCTTTTCCTTCAGTTATTGATTTAAGAGTTACACTTACATCATAAACACTATCTTCATTAAGATCGAATTTTCTAACATCATTAACAGCCATAGTTGCTTCTTGAGGAGTTGACTGTACTGTTATTTTAACTGTAGAGTCTGAAACACTTAAAACTCCAACATGATGAGCAATATTTGCAACTTTAATCCTAATTCTTTCATTTTGTGAAAGAGATTTAACAGTTCCACCTTTAAACTCTTCATTAGATAAAACAACTGTATGAGTCCATGTTTGAACAGTGGTTGAAATAGTTCCGCCACCAGTAGAAGAAGTAGTGCCACAAGCACTAGTAGATATTGAAAAAGATGAAGAAACTCCCCTATTTCCAGCCTGGTCTTGGCATGTAACTACATAAGTATGAGTAGTGCCGCAATTCAAAGTAGATTGAGTTAGGGTTTGTGCAGTTGTTCCATTTCCTGTCATAACAGCATTAGTATTATCAATTTCACATAGTTCTTTTGCTCCACTTCCAGTATCACTAACCGTAACATCTACAACAACCTTATTTTCTGTAGTTCCTGAATTTTTAGCCAAAGTAACTGTTGGTTTAGTCTTATCTAATCTTAAAGTCCTATTTGCAGTATTATTTATATCACCATTAGCGCCCTGAGCAAAAACTTCTAATGTATAAACACCATCAGGCAAATCAGTACCATCTGTCAAATTTGAAAAATTATACTCAATTCCAGAACCATTTACAACAGCTCCTGTAGAATTCGTAGTATTATAATATATTTGACCACTAGAGTTATATAATTTAACAGTTAAATTAAGAAGAGTCTGGTTACCAGAAATATTCAAATGTAAAGGGATATAATTCTGGCTTAAATTAACACCAGAAACATTTGTTCTACCAACATAATTAATTGTAAAGCTATCATTAACATGTAAAGTAATATTATATAACATTGTAGCGTTGGTTACATTAGCAGCGCTAGTGTTTGTTCTAAATAATTGTACGCTAATATTCCCACTCTTTACAGGCACAGGACCATTTGGAGTAACACCAAACCAAAGATAAACTGTTGTCTGTCCACCAGTAGCATTTAATATTCCTGTTGTGTTTGTCCAATTAATACTCCAGTTTGTTGCGCTAACACTTATATTAGCATGGCTCAACGCAGCATTGCGTATAAAAGCAGAATGATTTTCACTGCCGTCAGTAAAATTAAGCTGTTTACCACTTGTAGAAAGATTAATTAAAACACTAGTTATGTTATATATTTCTCCAAAATTTGCAGTAGGACCTGTAATATTTATAGAAATATTAAGAGTAGCTGTATTAGTATCATCAACAATTATTACTGCTGTATTAGTATTTCCATTATTTACAACAGCAGTTGTAGCAAAAACAATTGCTAGTGATGCAATAACAATTAAAATAATAGGAAGAAAGAATCTTAAATCTCTCTTAAAAACATCAACAATCTTTTTTTCCATCACTCTCTTTATCAACCTTTAATTATTAATAAATTAAAATTTTGATATTTATAAACCTTTTCTTTTTTTTAAAACCAATAATGAAATATTATTTCGACGGAAAATTAACATCTTATAACAGTATAGTTAAAATTATAAAAATAAACCTTGATAGCATCATTAAGAAATATTAGAAAAAATATCAATAGTTATTTAAATTACATCAAATTTAAATAAAAATGGATAAAAAAATAATTATAATAATAATTTTAGCTTCGCTAATTCCATTAATTTTGTTAATCTTCTCAATAGTTTCTCCAAAAGAAGATCTCAGCCCAGTAAGTAAAAATCTAGAAAGTTGCAAAACCCTAGAAGTTAATGATAATAAAGCTACAAATCTAGTTTTCTTTTCAGAAAAAGACGAAGTTGAGAAATATAAAGAATTTTTTAAAGAAACATCTCCATTTGACAAAAATAAAAAAGCCTTTAATTTTTATTATATTGATTCGTATAAACCGAAATGTGAATTATACAAAGGCATAGCAATTTTATGCCACTCAAAAGAATTAATTAAAAAAGCTGCATCATGTCCTAACGATTATCTAATAGTTTTAGAAGAAAAATCACCAAATATCAGAAGCTCTTCTTATCAAAATGTATTAAGTATAAACACAAATCACCAATTAAGTGTTTTAACTCATGAATTTGGTCATTCATTTGCAAATCTAGCAGAAGAATACACTCCTGCAAAAATTCCATCTGGATCAAAAAATTGTGTTTTAGAATGCAATAATTTTGTGATAGAAACAAATGGTTGTTTTGAAGGATGTTCTCAAGATAATTATAAAAGATCAATTTCAAATGGAGTCATGAGAACATTAAGTTCTAATGAATATGGGACTTTAAATGAGTTTCTAATATTAGAAAAAATTCCAGAATCTATAAGAACTATAACTACAAAAACAACCCACGAAACTAAAAATTGTGAAAATGAGAAATACTATTTAATTGAAGGAAAATATAATAATAAAATAATAGAAGTTGTTAATAAATCTATAGAAATTGGTTGTATAGGGAACAATGGAGCTGGAGATTTTAAATATTTCTTAAAAACAAGTGATGGAAAAACACTAACAGAATCAGAATTTAATCCTGAACTTATTTTTACAGATATGCAAAATGATAATTTAAATGAAATAAATGGAGAGGTTTTTGAGTCAGATAAAAACTTTTTATTAAAAATTCCAATAATACAATCTGGAGAAACCTTATCTATAAATAAAGATGAAAATGAATTAATAAAAATAAGATTAAATGAAATAGGCTCTAAGCCTTGCCTAAAATGAATAAATCAGCATTATCAAACATTATTTCAGAAATTTTAATAATCTTATTAGTAATCTCTGTAATTGGGATATTATCAATGCAAATAATAAAGCTTGTAAACCATCCAGGCTTGTCTCCAGATGCATGTCCAATAATTTTATCAAAAAAAATTATAGAAACCCAAAAAGCTTGTTATAATTCCAATACAAATGAAACAGAAATAACTTTAAAAAGAAATGATGAATCATTAATAACTTCCTTAAACTTTATAATCAATGAAAAAATATATTTTTGTGAAAACTCCTGCGGAAACTGTGAAATTTTAGATAGTGGTAATATAAGAACTTATTATTTTAATGAAAATGCAAAAGAGGTTTTAATAAAAGCCAATAATTGTATTTTAGAAGTTAGAAAAATAAAAGAAAATTGTTAGCTACAGATCTTAAATTTAAAATAAAAATAATTTAAAAGTTTCTAATATTTTAAGTTAATAATAGTAATACTTAAAAAATTCATTATTTGAAATTACACCGCCAGTAACTCCACTAGTTTCTGGTGTTGGAGATGGTGAAGGAGATTCTTGAACTGGTTGAGTTTCAGTAGGAGGTGGAGTTTGTTCAGTAGTAGGAGGAATAAATCCTTCTGGTGGAATAAAACCCTCAGGCGGGATAAATCCTTGTGGTGGACTGAATCCTTCAGGAGGAATAAATCCTTCAGGCGGCCTAAAATGTTCTTCTGGAGATCTAAATCCTTCTGGTGGATAAATAGTATAATCTCTACGAGGCTCTTCTCTTCTTTCATCAAAGAAGCATCTGCATGGCTCTTCAGGACTAATAGATGAAAAACCACAATCCCATCTTCCCCCTTTTTCTAAACACTCATTAGCAAAATTCTCTTCATACCTCTTAGTCTCCTCAAATCTTTTCTTAGACTCTCCTATCATAACTTTCTCACAACTTTCTCTTGTAGTTGCTCCAACTTTTTGACATGGTCCAGGCCATCCACCATAAGACCCTCTAGGAGGTCCTCTACCTTCACCACGATGAAACTCTTCAGCACCTTGTAAAGCACCATCATAACACTTTAATCTTTCCTCTGAGTCCTCAATCCTTTTACAATCAGGTCCAGGACCAGGCCCTCTTCCAAACCCTCCTTTTTCCCCACCTTCAAAACTACCCCTCATTATTTCTTCACATTTTCTATGATCATTTTTATTTTCTCCTGTTAAACCAGCTTCAATACATTCTTCAGGAGCATTTTTCTCAAACATTAATTTACCGCATTCTTCAGGATCTTTCAATCCAGCTTCAATACATTCTTCAGGAGCATTAAGATTAAACATAATCCCTTCGCATATTTCTCTTGCCTCTCTTTCATTATTTATCTCTCTTGAAATTAACTCTTCCCTACACTCTTCTGGTGCATGCTCTTGAATCATAATTTTCATACACTCTTTAGCAGTTATTGCTCCTGCTTCTCTGCACTCTGGAGGCACATAAGCATCAAATCTATCTTCTTCAAATTCTCCCTCAAGTTCAATCATCACATCTTGTAAATAATCTGGCAGTAATTCTTCAATACCTTCTGTTGCCTCATTCATTGCTCCACATGCACTTTCATCGCCTTCAATCTCACACTTTACAGCTAGTGGAGCAACAATGCTACATCTATTAGCAAAAGCACTTATACTTATCTCTTCACACCTACATTCTTTTCCACTTGTTTCCATACATTG